>JANXYW010000132.1 GCA_025355835.1 Chloroflexota bacterium | reverse complement strand
GACAAATTCCCCTCGTTCTCGTTCCACAGACGTCTCCCTCCAGGGCATTCTGCACCTTCCTTCCAGGCAGTCCTTCGCTGCCCGAAAAGTGTCCAGCATGTCCTCGTACGTCCGTCCAGTATGTCCCCGGTCTGTACACCGGCGGAGAGGGTCGGGGTGAGGTCACGAGCGGATCACGTCCAGACAAAGCCCGACCCCTCGCATAGCTTGTCAACCCAAACCGTTGCAATTGTTAAGAACACGCTGCTATACTCGCGTCACTTTACGCGGGCGTCGCAACGGCGCTCCGATGGCTGGTGCGCGTCGCGACGGGTCGCGGGCGGTGGGGGTGGCGTCGGCATGGATATCTCGAGTTTCCCGAAGTGTCAGAAGTGCAATAAAGGCGATCTCGTCCCGCTGTCCGATTTCGGAAGCCAGGGCGCTTCGATTCACTTCAAAGCGTGGGCCTGCACGAGTCCGGAATGCGGATTCAACATCAAGATCCGCAACGGCGATCTCTACATCGACGAGCCGATCGCCAGCGGCGCGCTCCACAGCCCGCGCCTGCGCTGATTAGCGTTAGTCGTCGGCGGCCTTGTCATGTCAAACGCGGTTCGCGGTTCCTCATCGGCCAACGTCTCGCTACCATAGACGCACTCTGATCTGAAACCCGACGGTGGGCGCAGCGGGCTGCGCCCCTACAGCGTCCGGCGTTTGCTGCCGCACCGGCGCATTGGAGGCTTGATGCCCGACTTCACAGATCTCGAACACGAGCGCGAGATGCTGGCGCACGCGACCTGCGCGCGCGGCGGCGGCCTCGCGTACGCGCGGCCGTTCGCGCTGACGGGCGATGCGACGCACTACGCGCCTGATCTCACGGTCGAAGTGCGGCACATCAAGCTGACGATCCGCATCGACCCGAAAGCGAAGTCGATCGCCGGGACGGCGACGCACTACCTGTCGGCGATCAACGCCGGCGTCCGCCACATCAAATTCGATGCGGCGGAGATGACGATCAGCAAAGTAACCGTCGGCGGCAAGCCCGCGAAGTTCGACTACAGCGATCCCGTGCTGCGCGTCGACCTCGCCCGCGCGTTGAAGGCCGGCGTCGAGACGGATGTGGCGATCACGTACGCCGCGCACCCGCGGCGCGGCCTGTATTTCGTCGCGCCCGACAAGACATCGCCGAAAAAGCCGCTGCAGGCGTGGACGCAGGGTCAGGACGAAGACTCGCGCCACTGGTATCCGTGCATCGACTTCCCAAACCACCAGCAGACCAGCGAAGTGATCGTCACCGTCCCGGCGAAGATGATCAGCATCGGCAACGGCCAGTTGAAGAGCGTGCGCGAGAACGCGCGTAACGGCACGCGCACCTTCCATTGGTACCAGGCAACGCCGCACGTCACGTATCTACTGAGCCAGATCGTCGGCGAGTTCGCCGAGATCGAACACACGTGGCAGGGCGTCCCCGTGCAGTACTACGGACCGAAGGGCCGCACCGCCGACCTGCAGCGCACGCTCGATCGCACGCCGAAGATGCTGGCGTTCTTCAGCGACGTAACCGGCGTGAAGTACCCGTACGCGCGCTACGCGCAGTCGTTCGTCGCCGACTTCATCTTCGGCGGCATGGAGAACGTCAGTGCGACCACGCTGACCGATACATCGCTGCTCGACGCGCGGGCATCGCTCGATTCCGATGCGGACGGACTGCTCGCGCACGAACTCGCGCACCAGTGGTTCGGCGATCTGCTGACGTGCCGCGACTGGTCGCACGGCTGGCTAAACGAGGGCTTCGCAACGTACTTCGAGGCGCTCTTCACCGAGCACAACAAGGGCATCGATGAGCTGCGCTACGAGCTATATCAGAACGCGCAGCTCTACATGAGCGAGGACGGCGGCCGCTACCGACGCGCGATCGTCAGCAACGTCTACCACGAGCCGATCGATCTGTTCGACCGCCACCTGTACGAAAAGGGCTCGCTCGTCCTGCACATGATTCGCAGCGTGCTGGGCGACGATCTGTGGTGGAAGGCGATCCGCTACTACGTCGACAAGCACCGCAGCACGAACGTCACCACGCCCGACCTGCAGCGCGCGATCGAGATCGCGACGGGCCGCAACATCGACTGGCTGTTCGATCAGTACGTGTTCCGCGGCGGCCACCCGGCGTTTAAGCTCGCGTTCGAGTGGGATGAGGACGCGAAGCGCGCGAAGCTCAGCGTCACGCAGACGCAGGACGAGAAGGATTCGTCGGTCTTTCGCCTGCCCGTCGATGTTGACTTCACGGTGGATGGCAAACTGCACGCGTTCAAAGCACAGATCAGCGAGAAAGCACACAACTTCTCCTACGCGCTGCCTGGCAAGCCGCAGATGGTGCGTTTCGATCCCGGCCATAACTTCCTCAAGACGGTCGATTTCAAGCGCGGCAAGGATCAGCTGCTCTACCAGCTCAAGAACGACGATGACGCGGTCGGCCGCATCGACGCCGCGAAAGAGCTCGCGAAGCTCGCCACTCCCGAGGCAGTCGCCGCGTTGAAAGACGCCGTGCTGCACGACAAGTTCTGGGCGGTGCAGTTCGAGGCAGCGCGCGCGCTCGGCGTCATGCGCAGCGAGATCGCGCGTGACGCACTGCTTGCGTGCACTCAGGTGCGCCACCCGAAGGCGCGGCGCGGCGTCATCGGCGCCCTCGGCCAGTTCCGCGAGGACACCGCCGTCGCAGCGGCGCTCGAGAGCATCGTGCGCAAGGGCGACGCGAGCTACTACGTCGAGGCGGTCGCTGCGCAGGCGCTCGGCCAGACGCGCACGCCGAAGGCGTTCGACGTGTTGTCGAAGGTCGCGATGGCGAAGGAGTCGCAGAACGACGTCATCCGCGCGCAGGCGCTTGCGGGGCTGACGGAGTTGAAGGACGAACGCGCGCTGCCGATCGCCATCGAGTGGACGAAGATCGGCAAATCGAACCCCGTGCGCGGCGCGGCCACGCTCGCGCTCGGCAAGCTCGGCCAGATCAACGACGCAGCGAAGGACAAGGCGTACGATCGCCTCGTCGTCCTACTCTCCGACGACTGGCTCCGCGTGCGCCTCAACGCGATCGCCGCGCTCGCCGAACTGAAACTCCCGAAGTCCATCGCCGAACTGGAGCGCACCCGCTCCCGCGACCTCGACGGCCGGGTGATCCGCGCCGCCCGCGAAGCAATCGCCCGCATCCGCGAAGGCGCCGACAAGGGCGACGAAGTGAAGAAGCTCCGCGAAGACCTCGAGAAACTGCAAGAAGACAACCGCGGCCTGAAGGATCGCCTCGACAAGCTGGAATCGCGCGGCGGTGCGGCGAAAGCCGGAGCGAAGAAGGTTGCGGCGAAGGCAAAAGCGGCGGCGAAGCGAAGGCCGGTGCGGGTGGCGGCAGCGCGCTCGCGGTAGGGGCGCACAGCTGTGCGCCCCGGCGAGCACGAATCCCCACGCCCGTGACGGACCCGGGCACTGCCGTGTAGGGGCGCAACCTGTTGCGCCCGTGCAGGCGCCGATCTCCCATGCAAGACGGCATGCCTTCCGGCGGCGGTAGCAGCGCAAGCGAGCACCTCACCCCGGCCTTCGGCCACCCCTCTCCACGACGTGGAGAGGGGAGCGTTTCGAGCTTTCGGTTTGTTTGTCGATGCGGATGCGCAGCGGACGTGGGCGCAACTGGTTGCGCCCCTACAGTATTCCGTGCGCTCGTTCTAACGTTCAGTGCGCCTTCCTTATCCCTTAGTGCTCCTTCGTGTCCTTCGTGGCTCCCGTCGTCCTTCGTGGCTAACCCGGAATGCAAAGGCCGGATCTTGCGACCCGGCCTCGTCGGTGGCTATTCAGTTGTGGCAGGGTGCGGCTCGCTACGCGAACGCCGGCGTCATCACGGCGGCGTTCGGGATCATGCCGTCGAGGACACGTTCGAGCGCCATCGTGTGGGCGCACGCGCCCCAGCCTTCGAAGAAGTCGCACGAGCAGCGCCAGGCGTCTCCATCGAGCGCTACATGATGTGTGTCGTTCTCGCCTCGGAAGTCGACCTGCAGGCTGGAGACGTGCATCCTGTCGCGTTCCTGGGCGTACTTCTTTGCCTTATCGACCTTACCGATGAGTCCAGAGTTCATGGGCGGGGCTATCCTCTCACTCTGCGCTGTCTGGCCTGGTGAACGAAAAAGCACCGCGCGATCACGCGGTGCTTGGTTACCCGAATCTGTGCGGCGATGCGTCCAAGGTGGCGGCCTCCCTCGACAGATCCACCTTATTACTCGGCACGTCAACCTGTCAACTGGTACGCCAGCTTCAGACGTTACAAAGTGTCAACTTTTTTCGCTCAAGCCGCAGCACGAAGTGGCGGCTTGAGTTATGGCGCGTATCGTCGCATCAGCGGTCGTCTGCCATCACGGACGTAGGAGCCAGCATCCGGGCGGCCACACAGGGCCGCCCCTACAATATCGCCGCCAACCTCTGCGCAATCTGCGGTTCCCCTTCCTTCGTGCCCCTTTGTGTACTTCGTGGTTTCCCGTTGCCCTCTGCGGAGATCTGCGGTGTCATCACGTTCGTGCTCCTTCGTGTCCTTCGTGGTTCAATAGCGAGCACACTCGCAGAGCAAGGAGCCACGATGAAGTACGGCATCACGATGTTCCCCACCGACTACGCCATCCC
>JANXYW010000117.1 GCA_025355835.1 Chloroflexota bacterium | reverse complement strand
CGGATGTCGCAGGCCAGCGCCAATTCGAGTCCAGCGCCGGTCGCCGCGCTCTGGATGCAGGCGATGACCGGCTGCGCCATCAGCTCAAGACAGCGGAACGGCAGCCGATCCGGCGACGGCTCCGGTGCGTCGCTCGCAGCGCTGCTGGCGAACGCGTCGCCTGCGGCCGTCAGCAGCACGACATGGATGTCGGCGTACTCGTGGATGGCGGACGCGGCCTGATCCAGCTCGTCGAGGAAGCGCGCGTCAACGGGGTTGCCGTCGTCCGGGCGCGTGAGGCGCAGCTCGGCGACATGGCCGGACTTCGTGACGGCGAGCGTGGTGAAGCTCATCGGCGTATGATAGCAAGGCTGATGGCACGGCTGATCGGCTCTCACGGCGATGCCGGGATATCAGTAGGATGAGGTAGGGCGAACGCCGCCGCGCCGCGCGAGCGCGTCCATCGCCCGGAAGACGGAGGTCGATGTGAAGGTTCTTGCAACGTTCGACGGAACGACGTATTCCGAGGCGGTCATGCCGCAGCTCCAGCAGATCGCCCACCTGCCGAACGTGCAGTTCTACCTGCTCGCGGTGGCGCACGAACCGGACGGGCAGTTGCGGAAACGCGGCCGGCCGCGCCCGATCGTCGTCAGCGATGCGATGGGTCGCGGCACGCCCATGGTGCTCGACACGGTCGACGCATCGTACGCCGAGGACAAGACACAGGCGATCGCGCGAAGAACTGCAGAACTGGAAGACTATCTGACTGGCATTGCGCAGCAGTTGCCCGCGGGCGTCGCGTGCCACGTCGAGGCGCACGTGTCGGACAAGGTCGCCGAAGTGATCGTCGACCGGGTGCGCGAAGAGCAGATCGACGTAGTGGTGATGGCCACGCATAGCCGCCGGCCGCTCGCTAAGGCGCTGTTCGGATCGACGACTGAGGCGGTCGTGCGATCCGGCGTGGCGCCGGTGCTGCTTGTGCACCCGAAGGGGTAACGCGCGTCAGCGACCCGTCGGCAGGAACTGGCGATCCGGCGACGAGAACACGATCAGCGTCTTGCAAGCCGCGTCGCTGCTGTTGATCAACCGGTGCGGAACATCGCGCGGCACGACGATGAGATCGCCGGAGCGAAGGATCGTCGTCTGGTCGCCAAGCGTGTGCTCGACTTCGCCGTCGAGGACGTAGACGACCTCTTCGCAGTTCGGGTGGATGTGCTCGACGTTGCTCTTCCCGGCGGCGAACGTCGCGAGCCCGATCGTCTGCTCTGCGCCGGCCGGGTGCCCCTCGCGCACGGCCCAGTGCACGCTGCCGAATTCGGTGGCCTCGGCGGCGGCGCCAACGTCGCGGCGAATCTGGTCGTCGATCATCGGGATGTCCATCGTGATCCTCTTCCGCTACGCGCGGCGGAGCATGCGGCCGGCGCGGGCGTCGGTCTGCCGGCCACCATCGACCGTGACCGCGCCGTTGACGATGACGTGCTCGATGCCCGTGGGGTACTGCCGCGGATCGGTGTATGTGGCGATGTCGGCGATGGTCTCGGGGTTGAAGACGACGATATCGGCGAAGGCGCCGGGCTGGAGCACGCCGCGATCCTTCAGAAGGTGCTTGCGCGCGGGCAGCGACGTCATCTTGCGCACGGCCTCTTCGAGCGTGAGCACGCCTTCTTCGCGCACATACTTCTCCAGCACGCGCGCCATCGTGCCGTAGAGGCGGGGGTGCGGCTTGCCGCCGGACGGCAGGCCGTCGGAACCGATCATGCTGTGGTCGTCGACCACGACACGGCGCACGTCGTCTTCGTCCATGATGAACATGATGACGCTGGGCGAGTTCTCTTCGTCGTGCAGCAGTTTGCGGATGGCGTCGCCAATCGGCAGATCCATCTCAGAGGCGATGTCGCTCATGTAGCGACCCTCGTACTTCTCGTGGTTGTACTTGACGCTGGCGATGATCGCCGGCGTAGCGGCGAACGCCTCCTCGCGACCAGTACGGAACATCGCGGCCAAACCGGACGACGACGCGACGTACGGATACACATCGACGGTCACGTCGATGCCGCGGGCGCGCGCCGCGGCAAGGAACGGCAGCGACTGCTTCGTGAGGCCGTACGCCGGGGCACCCGCCGATTTGTGGTGCGAAATCTGCACCGGGCAACCGGAGCGCTCACCGATCTCGATCGCCTCGGCGACCGCGCCGAGCACGCCGGTCGATTCGTTGCGGATGTGGCTGGTGTAGATGCCGCCGTACTTCGCGACAGTCTTCGCACATTCGATGAGTTCCGGCGTCTGCGCGTAGGTACCGGGCACGTACACGAGGCCCGTCGACATGCCGATGGCGCCAGCCTGCATCGCTTCTTCGAGCAGCGCCTGCATCTGCGCCATCTCGGCATCGTCCGGCGGCCCTTTGCGCTGGCCGAGCACGTTGTAGCGGACGACGCCCTGCGGCACGTACGCGGCGACGTTGCACGCGGGGTGCGCCGCATCGACGGCGGCGAAGTACTCGGCGGTGGTGCTCCACGGCAGCTCGGTCTCGCCGAGAATCGGCGCGAATCCGCGTTCGTAGAACAGGCGAAAGTCGTCGTTGGCGGGCGCGACACCAGCGCCGCAGTTCCCGGCAATATCGGTCGTGACCCCCTGCATGATCTTGAAGTCGACGCGTGGATCGCGGATGACGGCGGCGTCGTCGTGCGAGTGGACATCGATGAAGCCGGGCGCGACGGCGAGGCCGCGCGCGTCGATCTCGCGCTTCGCGGTGCCCAAAACGTCGCCGACGGCCTCGATGCGGTCGCCCGTGACGCCGATGTCGCCCGCGCGTGCGGGCGCGCCGGTGCCGTCGACGATGCTGCCGTTGCGGATGATCAGGTCGTATTCGGGCATCGTTTAGCCTCCGGTCATCACAACAGGCGCGCCGGTCGCGGCGGACTCGTAGATCGCATCGACGACTTCGTGCGCGTATGTGGCGACGCCGAAGTCGAGCCAGCTCTGGCGGTCTTCGCTTACGGCCTTTAGGAACGTGTAGTCCTCCAGCAGGTACGCCTGGCCGAGGTCGTGCGGGATGACCGCTTCGCGCAAGCGCGCGTCCGTGACGGGGAAGCCCTCG
>JANXYW010000081.1 GCA_025355835.1 Chloroflexota bacterium | reverse complement strand
GCGGAGATGGGCGTAGAAGTTGGGGACGGGTTTGAGGATGGGGTGGTGGACATCGCCTCCTGACCAAACTTCCTCGATACCGCGTTAACCTTTCGCGCTTTCCGGACGTTCTGTTACTTGCAGGGCTACGATTGGAGGCGTCATATGATGCGCATCGTTGCAGCGGCGCTGACCGCTGCTGTTGTTCTGAACATGACGCTCCTGATCACCGATCGTCGATCCGCCCATCCCGCACTCGCTTGTGAAATCGGCCCCGAGATGCTCGACGAGCGCGTCGCGGAAGCGCAGTTCATCGGGCTCGTAGAAGCGGTTGGTGTTGGCGGGCCGGAGAATCGCGCGCCAACGGTCACGCCTGAGGCGAGCGCGTCCGCAACTCGCCCGTTGCCCTCTACGCCAGTTTCGCCACCGTACAGCCAGCCCACGCCTCCGCCCGATCCTGATCCGTTCCAGCTTTCAGGCATCGGTGCGAGCCTGCGTGTGATCGAGCAGTACTTCGGTGAGGCCCGAGACACCCTTGCCGTCGATGACGCCGATCGAGCGGCTGCCGAGCGCGAGTGGCGCATCATCCAGGCGAATCCGTTCCCGCCGCGGCCGTGCGAGCCCGGCCTCGCATTGACACGCTACAACGCAGGTTCGCGCTACGCCGCGCTCGTGACGAATTCGCCGGGACGCGGACAGCACACGCTCATCGCGCTGCTCGTGCGCGGCGACGAGGTGGATCTCAGCGGCGTGATGATGCACGGCGAGACGTATCGCCGCTATTTCAGCGGTGTACCAGCTGAGTTCAGCGAGCGGGGTGACGCGTACCTCACGGCACCGCGCGTCCCGCTTGCGACATTCCGCGCCGCGATCATCGGGATGCGCGGCGGCGACGCGCCACGCATCGTGCCGCCAAGTACGGGCAGCGCCGGGCTGGCGAGCGGGCGGCAGTGATACGGCTATCGACGCTGCTTGTGGGATGCATGGCACTCGCGGCGATCGCAGTGGTCGCGGGCGCGCGACCACCATCCGCGCGCCCCGTGCTTGCGTGCACGGGCGGCGGATACGGATCGATCGAAACTCTCGCAACAGGCTCGCAGTTCATCGTGGTCGCTAACGTGGTCTCCGTGGGAGACAACGTGAACCGAGCAGCGCCGAACACATCGACGTTTACGCCGACCACCACATCCACGGTCGCGCCCAGAACATCATCGCCGACGCCACCTTCACCGCCGCACGCACCCTCGCCCGGTTACACGCCTGAGCCGTTCGACCTCACCGGGTTCGGCGCGACGCTATCGGTCGTCCAGTCCTACTCTGGTGAGACGCCTCGTCAGCTCGATGTCGACGAGATCAGCCGCGGAGAGGTGGAGCTTGCGGTGCGGGAGCGGGAGGCCGGCGTGTTTACTGACTGCGAGCCAGATCACTTTGCGTACCATTATAGTTTGGGCGCGCAGTATCTCGTCTTCGCGGCCGAGCATCCGGAGCTGGGGCTTCACACGATCGTCCGGTACGAGATCTCGGGTACGGATCTCATCCTGTGGGGCGGCGGCGCCGCGGGCCTGACGATGACGGCCAATACTCACGCACGGTTCTTCGCAGGCATCCCTTTCGAAGGGTTCACTGGTAGCACAACGGGCCAGATCACCGCCGAACGTGTGCCGCTCGCGTCAGTGCTGCGCGCTGTCACATTCCTCCGGGACGATGCATCGATCGCCCCGCCCGATACCGGCAGCGCGGGCCTCGCGAGCGGCCGCTGGTAGCACGCTTCTAACAGCCAACAGCCAAACGCTAACAGCTCAGAACATCACGCTCGGGCAGTACGTCCCCTTTGGCTCTTCGTACGGGCCGTACGTCATGAGGTTCATGACTTTGCGGTTGCGGTGGCCGGCGGCGAGCGCGCGGCGGTAGAGCGCGCCCTGGCGCATCGCTACGTGCGCGTGCGCGCCGGGCGTCGTGGCGCCGATGCCGGCCAGCAGGGCGAGCATGTCGTCGTCGCTCTCGGCAACGCCGTGGCCGATGGCGGTGCCGATGAGGTAGCCCGTGATGCGGCCGCGATCGAGCACGAACGCCGGGAAGCCGGCGGCCGTCAGCGTCGCGTACTCGCCTTTGCGGCTGATGCGGTAGACGTCGCGGCAGAGCGCATCCATCGCGTCGAAGTCGGCGGGCGTGGCGGGGCGGAAGCCGTCATCGACGGGGCCGGCGTCCGAGAGCGTCTGGTATGCGAGCGGTTCCTTCACGTCGAACCCCAGCGACGCGTACAACGCGAGCGAGCGCATGTTGAACGAGTCCTGGCAGAGCCGCACCGACTCGATGCCGTGCTGCTTCGCGTGGTCGAGCGCGTCCTGCATCAGCCGCTTGCCGATGCCTTCGCCCTGCGTGGCGAGATCGACGGAGATTGGCCCGATGCCGGCGGCGTCGCCCCACATGTTCATGAAGTTCGAGCCACGCGGCGCATCGCCATCGAACGCCGCGGTGCTGTACACGGTCTCCTGCTGCATCAACAGCCCGACGACGCCCTGCGCGAACTCGACGCTGTCGAAGTCGGGCGGGAAGCCGTGCGATTCGGCGATGTCACGGAACGCCTCGTAGCAGATGCGGCCGAGTTCGGCGATATGCGCGGGTTGCGGGCGGCGAAGTTCGATGGTCATGGGGGGCGCTCTTTCGGTGCGGTCGTCGGTCGTCGGTGGTGTGCGGTATTAGAGCGGGGTTGGGGCGTGGGTGCAATGTTGGGGGCACGGGAACCACGAAGGACACGAAGGACACGAAGGACACGAAGGGGCACGAAGGGGCACGAAGGGGCACGAAGGGGATTGGGGTAGTTGTTGTCGTGCTGAGAGCTTGTGAAGAAATACCGATCGCGCTCGATTCGCGTTGTATCGCAGATTCGAAATTCGACCAATCGAACTCAGTTTCGGAATAAACTCACAAGCCTCGAGCGGAGCGAAGCATCTTGGCCGATCGAGCTAGATCCTTCGCTTTGCTCAGAGCTTGTGAAGAAATACCGATCCCGCTCGATTCGCGTGGCGTCGCAGATTCGAAATTCGACCGATCGAACTCAGTTTCGGAATAAACTCACAAGCTCTCAGGATGGCATGCGTTGGGCGTGGGGAGCGAGAGCGCGGTGTTGGATGAGCGCGGACGGACCTGAAGGTGCGTTCCTACGGCCTCGGATGCATCACGGCCGCGCAGGCGAGAGGGATCCTCGCCTTTGCTCAGGATGACATGCATTGCGCGGCAGCTTCGCACCATCGCCCGGCGCTCGTCTAATTCGCCAACGTTCCCATTCATTCCCCTCTCCACGACGTGGAGAGGGGTGGCCGAAGGCCGGGGTGAGGTGTTCGTATCCGCGCTACCACCCATCGACAGCGTCAGCGCGGCGAGGCGGACAGGTCTGAAGACCTGTCCTTACGGTGCAGAAAATCGCGCGCGGTTCACGCCAGCGGCGACTCCGCGAGGCCGAGGGCGAGGTTCACGAGCGTGCGGACGGGAATGCCGCTCGACCCTTTCACCAGCACCCCCTTATCGGCGTCGGAGAAGTCTACGCCGGCGATGTCGAGGTGGGCCCACGGGCGGTCGTCGACGAACTCGCGCAGGAAGAACGCAGCCGCGATGGAGCCTGCGCCGCGGGCGCCGCTGTTGCGGATGTCGGCGACCTGGCTCTTATTCAGCTCTTTGTACTCGGCGAACATCGGCAGCCGCCAGCACTTCTCGCCCGCTGCTGTCGACGCGGCGTCGATGCGATCGACGAGCGCGTCGCTCGGTGAGAAGACGCCGTACGCGACGTTGCCGAGCGCGATCGAAATCGCGCCAGTCAACGTCGCGACATCGACGATCGGCGAGAGGTCGAGTTGGATGGCGTAGCAGAGCGCATCGGCGAGGACGAGGCGGCCTTCGGCGTCGGTGTTCGTCACCTCGATCGTCTTGCCGTTCATCGCACGGAGCACGTCCGTCGGCTTGACGGCGGTGCCCGATGGCATGTTCTCTGTGGCCGGCACCAGCGCCGTGACGTTGACCTTGGGCTTGAGTCGTGCGATCGCCATCATCGCGGCGATGACTGCGCCGCCGCCCGACATGTCGCCCTTCATCTCCTGCATGCCCTCGTTTGGCTTGATGGAGATGCCGCCGGTGTCGAACGTGATGCCTTTCCCGATGAGGCCGAGCGGCTTCGATTCGCCGCCGCCGCGGTAGGTGAGCATGATCAGCTGCGGCGGCTGCGCGCTGCCCTGCGCGACGCCGAGGAACGAGCCCATGCCCATCTCCGTGATCTGCGCCTTGTCGAAGATCTTGCAGCCGAGGCCAAACTCGCCTGCCATCGCTTCAGCGCGGGCGGCGAATTCGGTCGGCGTCAGCACGTTACCCGGCTCGTTCGCCAGATCGCGCGCGAAATTCGCCGCTTCGGCGACGATGACGCCGCGCTCGGCGGCACGCTCGAGCGTTGCCGTCTTCGCGTTGTCGTTCTCGACGATGCTCATCGATTCGACGGCGAACGCGTCGTCATCGATCTTCTTGTGGCGGTCGAAGCGGTAGAGCCCGAGTACCGCACCCTCGGCGATCGCCTGCGCGCACGCTTCCGCATCCAGTCCGGCGATGCCAGCGCCGTGCGCGATCGTTGCGTAGGCGGCGATGCGCCGCCCGCGCATGTAGCGCGCGATCGTCGCGCTGAGGTCGCGCACCTTGTCGACCGTGAACTCGCTGCTCTTCCCGAGACCGGCGATGAGCACGCGCGGCGACGGGATCTTGCCGAACGTGTGTAGCAGCGTCAGCTCACCCGACTTGCCGCGGATGTCGCCAGCCGCGATCAGCTCCGCGATCATGCCGTCGAGCGCGCGATCGACGGCGCCAGTAGCCCCGGCGGGCGCCGTCACGCCCTCGAACAGATTGACGACGATGCAGGGCGTCTCCGCCTTCGTGATATCGCCGGATTCGACCGTAACCCGCATCGAGTTGCCCTCTCCATTGCGTGTTGTCTGGTGGCTGCGCCCGCATCATATGGATGGCCCGAGCGGCGGGCAATGGGCAGGCGTTCTCAAGGGAATACTCGGCTCGTATGTGCGTTCGGCGCATAGGGAACACCGAGGGGCAGCGGCCCGCCGACCCCCGATGTAGACTCGAATCAGCCGAAATCAGCCGACGCGGAGGGGCGCAGCGTGGCGAAACACGACGAACAGCCGAGCTTCCCCGAGCCGCGGGTGGACACCGTCGTGCGGCTGCGGGACGGGCGGCGGCTGGCGTACGCCGAGTACGGCGACCCGTCCGGCACGCCGATCTTCTACTTCCACGGCACGCCCGGTTCGCGATACGAGGCGTGTTTCGTCGCCGAAGCTGCATCGCGTCGCGGCGCGCGGGTGATTGCCATCGACCGGCCGGGCTTCGGCAGATCCAGCTCGAATCGAGGCCGCACGCTGCTCGACTTCGCCGACGATGTGGCGGAACTGGCGGACATGCTCGGTATCAAGCGGTTCGCTGTGGCCGGGCTCTCGGGCGGCGGGCCGTACGTCGAAGCGTGTGCGATTCGCATGCCTGATCGCGTGACCGGCGGCGCGATCGCCAGTGGCGCCGGGCCTCCGGAGTCGCAGTTCGCCGGAGCGAGCCGCGTGCGGCGGGCGCGCGTCCGCATCGAACTGGCGCTCGCGCCCGTGATGACGTGGCTGCTCGCGTGGTACATGGCGGTGACGATCCGCCTGATCCCGGTGTCGTGGATCCCGCGCTTCATCGACCCGAATGTGCTGCGCCGCCAGGAGGTGCGCGCGGCGTTCAAGCGCGAAGCGCTCGAAGGGATGCGACGCGGCGGCGGCGCGCTCGCGCAGGAGCTGTTGCTGCTGACGCGGCCGTTCGGCTTCGCTCTGCGCGACATCGCTGTGCCTATATCGCTGTGGCACGGCGACGCCGATAAGGTCGTGCAGATCGCCATCGGTCGCTGGGTAGCGGCGGCGATCCCGGGATGCCGCGCGACGTGGGTGCCCGGCGGCGCGCATCTGCTGGTCGTCGATTACGGCGACGAGATCGTCGCGGCGCTGGTGTAGGGTTACGGACGTGACCACCTCCGGATTGGCGGTGGCGTAGGGGCGGGCCTGTGTGGCCGCCCCTGCGGGCACGAATGTTTGTACCAACGATTGATGCAGGGCGCACGGCTGTGCGCCCCGTGCGACAACCAGAGCAGGATTCTTCGATCGGACAGCGCGGCGGAGCTGAAGCTCCGCGGGTACTGGCGGTTGCTGTCGATTGTACGGTTCTGGCGCGAACGGATTGCCACCAAACCTTGTCGCCCGCACCGGGCGCACAGCTGTGCGCCCCTACATCGATCGTGGCGCGATTGCGCGTGTGTTGGTCATTGCGTTGTTGCGTTGCGCGGTTACCAGACGCGCTGCCACGCCGTCGACGCTTCCACGGGGGTGCCGTCGGCGGCGGTGACGCTGTCGCTCAGGGTGAGGCGATCGCCTTCGATGGCGAAGCGGCGGTTGGGCGTGGCGCCGACCCACGCGGGGAACGCGCTGCCGATGACGGTGTGTACGACGACGCTGCGCGCTTCATCGACTTCGTACGTGCCGAAGTAGGCGATGTAGCCGGCGAACGCGGACATCATCGCTGTCTCGATGCCGTCCGGCTGGTCGGCAGCCGCCGCTGCACGATCGGCGCGCATCACCTGCGCCGACATGTTGCCGGCGGCGTCGTACGTGAGTACGCCGACGGCGTTCGGCCCGAACGGGTTGCCGTGACGGCCGTCCTCGCGGCGCCATTCCGTCGCGACCAGCGCCCACGTGCCGACGAGCTGCGTGTTAGGCATGACCGGGTACCCCTGACCAAACAGCGAAGGCCTCAAACGAGGCCTCCGTCGAACTACAAACTACGAACTGTGAACTACAAACTCCCTCACCACCCGCGCGTTGAGAGGATCTCGTTCGCCGGTATGGAGCCGATCTCCAGGCCCTTCATCGCCGTGCCGGTGCCGCGGGAGACGTCGGCGATGATCGCGGCGTCGCGGAAGTGCGTCGTAGCTTTGACAATCGCACGCGCCATCTTCTCGGGGTTTTCGGACTTGAAGATTCCGGAGCCGACGAAGTTGCCCTCCGCGCCGAGCTGCATCATCAGCGCCGCATCGGACGGCGTTGCGATGCCGCCGGCGGAGAAGTTGACGACAGGTAGCTTGCCGTGATCGTGCACGTACTTCACCAGTTCGTGCGGCGCGGACAGCTCCTTCGCTGCGGCGAAGAGTTCGTCTTCGGGCATGTTTTGCAGGCGGCGGATGCCGTCCCAGAGCGCGCGCATGTGGCGTACGGCCTCGACGATGTTGCCCGTGCCGGCTTCGCCCTTCGTGCGGATCATCGCCGCGCCCTCGCTGATGCGGCGGAGCGCTTCGCCGAGATCGCGGCAGCCGCAGACGAACGGCACCTTGAACTGATGCTTGTCGATGTGGTGCGCCTCGTCGGCGGGCGTCAGCACTTCCGACTCGTCGATGTAGTCGACGCCGAGAGATTCCAGCACCTGCGCCTCGACGAAGTGGCCGATGCGCGCCTTCGCCATCACCGGAATCGTCACGGCGTCGATGATGCCGGCGATCAAATCCGGGTCGGACATACGCGCGACGCCACCGTCCTTGCGGATGTCGGACGGCACGCGTTCGAGCGCCATGACGGCGCAAGCGCCGGCCTCTTCGGCGATCTTCGCCTGCTCGGCGGTGACGACGTCCATGATGACGCCGCCCTTCAGCATCTGCGCGAGGCCGCTCTTGACGGTCCACGTCCCGGTTGCGGCCGCGCCCCCGTTCGAACCCGGGCTGGCCTGCTGGGGA
Organism: Chloroflexota bacterium; assembly: GCA_025355835.1. GTDB lineage: Bacteria > Chloroflexota > Dehalococcoidia > DSTF01 > JACRBR01 > JANXYW01. Next base: position 617 of record JANXYW010000081.1, on the reverse strand, counting down.
CGTTCATTTGTGGCAACCATGTGCGTACTCCTCTGCTCGGCGGCGTGCGTGGAATTGGCTTCAGTGTAGCGGACGCCCGGGCGGCCTCACGAGGGCCAATCGGGGTGAACGGCGTGGGCCGAATTCCGCCTGCGGCGCGTCTCGTATCGCCCGTGCTATCATCGCTCTCAGACTCGCTGGAGGCGCCACACTGTGACTTCACCCGACGCCGCACCGGCGATATACACGATTCAGGGCCGCGAAGTGCGCCTCCCCGTTGAGGTGCGCGATGCCTCGACCACCGTCGCTTTCTATCTCGTCCCGGCAGCCGCGGCACAGCGGCTCGTCGCTCCGACCGGCCTGCGCGTCGCTACGATCCTCCCGGGACGCACGCTCTGCACGATCGGCGCCGTGGACTACCACGACAACGACCTCGGCGTGTATCACGAAGTGGCGGTCACGTTTTTCGTGCGCGAACGCGGTGCGCGGGCGCTGCCATTTGTTGGCACGCTGCTCGGACTGATCCGCGGCACTCTGGCCACGTACATTCATCATCTGCCCGTCGACGGCGAGTTCACGTGCGAAGCAGGGCAGACGATCTGGGGTTTCCCGAAGGTCATGAGCGAGATCGCAATCAT
>JANXYW010000025.1 GCA_025355835.1 Chloroflexota bacterium | reverse complement strand
AGAACAAGTGAGAGTATTCATCGAGTATCGTCGCCGTCGGGGAACAACTTGCTCTGACGAGGACGGTGGAATCCGCTGATGGGATGAACAGTTCGCTTACACGGAGTTTTGAGACGGGCTCTGAATGCCCGCGCTCCGGTGAGTGGCACAGCCGTCCTCGGCTGTGAGTCGCGTGGCGCACGCGGCCAGCATTCGCAAGCACAACGAGGCGTACTGCGTCGGTCCGGCTTTGCCGAACACACAGCCGGGGGCGGCTATGCTCCACGCTTCGCGTTCTTGGGACGACGCTCGTGCCCGCACCGCGCGGGCTGAATGCCCGCGCTCCGGTGAGTGGCACAGCCGTCCTCGGCTGTGAGTCGCGTGGCGCACGCGGCCAGCATTCGCAAGCACAACGAGGCGTAGTGCGTCGGTCCGGCTCTGCCGGACACACAGCCGGGGCGGCTATGCTCCACGCTTCGCGTTCTTTGGACGACGCTCGTGCCCGCACCGCGCGGGCTGAATGCCCGCGCTCGGGAGAGTGGTCTCCATCGAGCGCGCGGTGGCGCGAGCTGAAGTGACGTACAGCTGGCACCCGAAAGTCTGCGGAAAGCGCATCGTGCGAACCTAGCCCGGCTATTGTGAATCTCGTAACATAGAGACTGAACATGGCTCAGCGAACTGTTACCTACGGAGAACGCCTTCGCGGCAGCGCGCCGAAAGGCCGGGTTCGACGCTTCACCAACGTCGGACAGATGCTGGCCCGCGTCTTCGCCGGCTACAAGCTGATCAGCATCCGCGAGAAACGCAAAGGCACCATCTGGGGCGAGGCGCGCCGCAAGAAGCACCACCTTTGGAGCGCACACAAGTTCCTCGAGGCCGCGGTCACGAATCAGGGCCTGCTGATCAAGACGGGCCAGTTCCTCGGCACGCGGCCGGACGTGCTGCCGGATGCGTACGTTGATGTGCTTTCGACGCTGCACGACGAGGTGCCGCCGGAGTCGTTCGCGAACATCAAACATCACGTCGAGCGCGAGCTGGGCCGGCCGCTCACGGAGATCTTCGCCGAGTTCGACGAGACGCCGGTCGCGTCGGCGTCGCTGGCACAGGTGCATCGCGCCGTGTTGAAAGACGGGCGGATTTGCGCCGTGAAGGTGCAGTACCCCGGCATCGAACAGATCGTCGATATCGATCTGGCGAACATGACGTTCTTCATCGGGCTGCTGAACCGGCTCGACCGCACGATGGATTACCGCTTCGTCGCGCAGGAGATGCGCAAGCACATCCCGCTGGAGTTGGACTTCATCAACGAAGGCCACAACAACGAGCGCATCGCCGCGGACTTCCGCAACGTCGACGACATCGTCGTGCCGGACATCTACTGGGAGTACAGCAGCCGCCGCGTGCTGACGATGGAGTACATCGACGGCGTCAAGATCACCGACTACGCGGGCATGAAGCGCATCGGCGTCGACCCCGCGGATGTCGCGAAGATCCTCGTCTTCGCGTTCGCTGAAATGATCGTCAAGAACGGCTTCTTCCACGCCGACCCGCACCCGGGCAACCTGATGGTGCTGCCCGGGCCGAAGCTCGTGCTGATCGATTTCGGCCAGGCGAAGGAGCTGGAGCCGGCGTTCAAGGAAGTGCTGGTGCGCTTCACGCGTACGCTGCTCAATGGCGACAACGCCGCGATGGGCAAGGCATTCCGGGACCTCGGCTTCCGCACGAAGAAGGACGATACCGAGGGCTACGAACAGCTCGGCGACGCCTACGTCGGCCGCGTCGCGAAGCAGATGCAGGACACGGGCGCCGGCTGGGCCGAGGGCGAAGTCTTCCAGGAGTCGTACGAGGACGTATCGAAGATCCTCAAGAAGAATCAGCTCACCGCGATGCCGCCGGAGCTGCTGCTCGTCGGCCGCGTCTTCGGCCTGCTGAACGGCCTCAGCAAAACGCTGCAGGCGAAGACGAACATGCTCGTCGCGTTCGCCCAGCTCGCGGATCAGATCGAGTCAGCGAAAGCGAACGGCGCGCTGTCGGCGACGGCGGACGCGCTCGCGACACGCCGACTCCTGCTCGAGGCGTAGGCAGATCGATTGGCTCGGATCCGACGTCCGCGGCGACGCTCGACTGTCGCGGCGTACATCGCGCCGCACACATGTGGAGACCTACCGCTACGAACACGCTGGCGGGAATCGAGTGCCGTGCATGAAGAGGCGGTCGCTCTCGGATCCACCCACAGTGGCAACCGGGAGCGACCGCCCTAAACGCCCCGCACTAACGACCGAACTCGATGCCGACCTCGCCTTCGGTGACCTCGGGCGCAACACCGGCAAACGTGGGCGCGTTCTGGACGATCCATTCGCGGGCGCGCCGGCTCGACTCGGTCGTCCCAGCCTTATCATCACATACGGTGACGGTAGCGCCGCCGTCGCCGGACTTGATGAGGTAGTAGGCGACGAAACCTGGTGTGCCCTTGATCACGCGCTCGACGTCCTCATGCCCCTGAACGATCGTGTCCATGAGAGCGTTGTCGTTGTACCTGCGAACTACTGCGTGCATTGCTGTGCCTCCTGATGCTGAATTCCCGTCCGGGCACCGTGCCCGTCTGTTCTCTAGTTGCGGGCAGCCTGCGATTTCTTACCCCACAAGTGCAGGAAAATCTCGCTTCTCGGAGGGTCGTGGTAGACTCGCGGAGTGACCACAGTGCACCAACGAACGAATGAAGAGTGGCGCGAGAGCTTGCGCGCGACGGGAACATCGCGAGACCTGTCCCTTACGGATCTGCGTGCCTGCGTCTATCGGGCCGCGCGCTTCTATTTGCAGCGACATGCCTCAGAGCTCGGACGCCTGCAAACGGGCGAGCTTGATGCGACCGCCGAGGACGCCGCACAGGAAGCCATGCTGGAAGTTCTCGCCAAACTCGATCACTTTCGCGGTGACGCGTCTTTCCTGACATGGGCGTCCAAATTTGGCGTAACCGCGTGCGCTCGGATGCTTCGGCGGCGCCAGTGGCGCGACCTGTCGCTGGAGGGCCTGTCAACTGGCTGGGACGCACCCTTGGCCCGTATGGTCGATTCGAACCCCGAGGGACATCCGGAGCTGACCGCGCAGCGGCGAGAAGTGCTGCAACTGCTCCTGCAGGTCACACGGGAAGATCTGACGGAGCGACAACGCGCCGTTATCGGCCACGTACTGTTTCGTGGCATTCCGCCCAATGAGGTGGCGGAGCGCTTCGGAATCAGCCCCGGCGCGTGCTACAAACTGGCGCACGACGCGCGACGTGCGCTGAAGCGCGCTATCGAGCGACGCGGCTGGACCTGTGCCGATGCGTTAGCCGCAGTCGCGGGGACGAGGTAGGTGGCATATGAATGAAGATGACGTGACGGCCCCGGACCGGCTGCGCTGGTGGCTCAGTCTCCTGGAGACGACCGAGGCTGACGAGTTGGACTGCGAGGCCGTGTTCGACCTGTTGGAGAACGCCGTGGAAGCGGTAAACGCTGGCGAGGATATCGCGCAGCTCTTCCCGGCGGTGGCGCTCCACTTGCATCATTGCCCGAGCTGTCAAGATCTGTTCGACACCCTCGTGGCCCTGGCAGGAAGCCCGACGGCCTGAATCGGCGTTGTCCATGGTCACATCTTCACCGACTCCGCCTCATACAACTGAAGCCCGACCTGCGCCGCAGCCAGTTTCGACGCCGCGCGCACGAATGCGCCGGACTCCGGCACGGCGAAGTGCGTCGCGACTGCTGCGCGATCTTGCCACGTCTCGAAGAAGAAGAGCTGGAGTGGGTTCTCGGTGTCAATGTAGACGGCGTGCGAGAGGCAGCCGGGTTCGAGGCGCGAGCGGTGGACGTGTTCGAGGGCGACGGCTCGAAGTTCCTCGAAGGTGTCGGGTCGCGCGGTGACCGCGCCGGTGATGATGATCATGGTGGTGCTCCTCGCTATTAGGCGTTCCTGGTCGCATGCGGGCACAATACGACGTGTGCCCACGAATCGGCAGCCTCACGAGGAGAGCGTCCGGCAGAACGTCAACTCAATCAAGAACGCGCGCGGCGCGCGAAAAACCTAAAACTGCAATTCAAAGCCGATTTTAGATTCAATCTCCGACATAACGTCGGAAATATGGCAGTAATTGGCAACAGCTTTGTCAGCAATTGGCAACAGCGAGGCGACGAATTGATCTGCCGCGCTGCCCGGCGTATGCTGGCCGCACCTACGCCGGAATGGAGTTTGCATGACCGATCGCGCCCTCTCCGACGTGCGCGTCGTCGATATCTCGCAGGGCATCGCCGGGCCGTACGCGACGAAGCTGCTGGCCGATTCCGGCGCGCTCGTCACGAAGGTCGAGCCGCCCGGCGGCGACTATTCGCGGCGCCTCGGGCCATTTCCGGGCGACATGCCGGACCCGGAGAAGTCCGGGCTGTACCTGCACCTCAACACCAGCAAGCGCAGTGTGACTCTCGATGTCTCGGTGACGTCGGGGCAGGTCGTGCTGAAGAAGATGCTCGCTAACGCCGACGTGTTCGTGTGCGGCGAGAAGGCATCGACGCTGCAGGCGTGGGGGCTGTCGTATGAGGATCTGAAGGACGACTTCCCGGATCTGATCGTCGCGCAGGTGTCGCCGTTCGGCGCGACGGGGCCCTACGCCGACTACGACGGCAACAGCCTCACCGCCATGGCGATGAGCACGATCATGTACAACACGGGCAATCCCGACCGCGAGCCGCTCGTGACCGGCGGCGAGCCGGGCGCGTACATCGCCGGCGTGCAGCTCTGGATCGGCATCCTCGCGGCGCTCGAGAATCGCGCCGCGAACGGCGGCGGCGACCATGTCGATCTCTCGATGGCGGAAGCGGCGGCCGCGGCGGACGAGTACAACTCCGCGATGTACGCGTTCCAGGGCGCGATTCGCCGGCGCTTCTATTCGCGCCACATCTTCGGCTATCCGAACGACATCATGGCCTGCGCTGACGGTCACGTCGTCGTCATCCCCGGCGCGAACGGCTTCCCATCGCCGCTGACGCCTGACTCTGTTTCGCCGATGGCGCTGCTGATGGAGGACATCGAGCTGGATCAGACGCCGTTCTTCAAGAGCATGGGCGAGCGGATGATCGGTTGGCGCGAGTTCGAGGCGTCGATGCAGCCATACCTTTCGACGCACACGGCGTTAGAAATCGTGATGACGGCGCAGGCGCTGCGTCTGCCGTTCGCGTTCGTTCCGACGCCATCCGATCTGCTGTCGGATGAGCACCTCGCCGAGCGCGCGTTCTTTGAGAAGGTGGAGACGAAAGCCGGGCCGCTGACGATCCCCGGGCAGCCGTTCAAGATGTCGGAGACGCCGCTGCACGCGTCGCCGGCGCCCGATCGCGGCAGCGCGAACGTCGCCGTGCTCGTCGACGAACTCGGCTACGAAAAAGGCGATCTGACGATCCTCAGCGATCGAGGTGTGCTGTGATGGATGGTCGTCGGTCGTCGGTCTTCGGTCGTCAGGGTGCGGTTCACCACAGAGGCACAGAGGCACAGAGGTTCTTTTGGGGAGCCGCGCGCGCTGAACGCCCGCGCTCCGGAAGCGGGAGGCTCTCGTGAACAACGGGAAGCTACCGCTCGACGGCGTACGCATCATCGATCTTGCGCAGGTGTTCGCCGGGCCGGCGTGCACGCGCATCCTCGCCGATCTCGGTGCCGATGTCGTGCGCTTCGAGGCCGCGGGGCGCATGGACGTCACGCGCAACCTGATCATCACCGAGAACGATGGCCTCGATCATCACTGGCACCGCGCGTCGTACTTCGTCATCCGCAACGCGAGCAAGCGCGAGATGGTACTCGATCTCAACAAAGAAGAAGCACGCGAGATCATGCGAAAGCTGATCGCGGGCGCTGACGTCGTCGTCGAGAGCTTCACACCGCGCGTCATGGCGAACTTCGGCCTCGGCTACGACGCGCTGAAAGCACTGAAGCCGGACATTATCATGTGCTCGCTCTCCGGCTACGGCCAGGACGGATCGATGCGCGACTACGGTGCGTACGGTATGGGGCTCGAAGCGGCGTCCGGCATCTCATCGATCACGGGATACGAGGACGGGCCGCCGATGCGCTCCGGGCTGTCGTTCACGGATCCGTACTCGGGCTTCGTCGGCGCAGGCGCCGTGTTGACAGCGCTGCATTACAAGCGGCGCACCGGCAAGGGCCAGTACATCGATCTCTCCGAGCAGGAAGCGGCGATTCCGATCATGGGCGCGGCACTACTCGAGTACCAGATGACGGGCCGCGTCACCGAGCGCCGCGGCGACCGCAGCGAGTGGGCGGCGCCGCAGGGCTGCTATCGCTGCGCCGGCGACGATCGCTGGGCCGTGATCTCGTGCTCGGACGACGGAGAGTTCGCCCGCATGGCAGGCGCGATGGGTCACGCGGAGTGGCTCGATGACGCGCGCTTCGCCACCGTGCTGGCGCGGCACGATCATCACGACGAACTCGACGCCGTGATCACGGAATGGACGTCGCAGCGCGACCACTACGTCGTCATGCACGCGCTGCAGAAGGCCGGCGTGAAGGCGGCGGCGGTGCTCGATGGGAAAGAGATCCTGTTCGACCCACAATTCAAAGCGCGCGGCCATTTCGACATCGTCGATCAGCCGCTGCTCGGCAAGCGCCCGGTGCAGCGCCACCTCGCGGCCAAGTTCGGGCGCTTCGAGGCGAAAGCGCGCCGACCGGCGCCGCTGCTGGGCCAGCATAACGAAGAGGTGCTGAAAGAGATCGGCTATACAGACACCGAGATCGCGAAGCTGAAGGAAGACGCGATCATCGCCGACGCGCCGACGCTTCCCGTGCCGGCGCAGTTCGTCTCGGCGGCGCTGAAGCTTCCGTACGACCGCTACCTCGAACACGGCATTCTGCAGGCGGTCGAGGCAGACTACCGCGAGCAGTTGGGGATCGCCGAGTAGAACGATCGCCCTTACGTCCCGCCGACTGGCCGTCGGCGGCGGTAGAATCACCATCATGGAGCCACAGATCGAATACGCGACCGCAGCCGACGGCGTGCGCATCGCCACGCTGGCGGTGGGCAACCAGGGCGCGAAGCCGCTGCTGATCGCCGCGACGCCGCCGTGGAGCCACGTACTGCCGGAGTATCGCATCCCGGCTGTGCGTGCCTGGACGGACGCTGTTGGAACGACCGCGCGCGTCGTGCGTTACGACTGCCGCGGCACCGGGTTTTCCGACCGCGATGCGCTGGATTTTTCGATCGACGCACAGGTTCGCGATATGGAAGCGGTCGCCGACCACTACGAACTCCCGACGTTCGCGCTCTGGGGCTCCATCGGCGGCAGCCCTGCATCGATTGCGTACGCCGCTCGGCATCCCAAGCGCGTGTCGCAGCTGTTCCTCTGGTACGGCTACGCGCGTGGCGCGTCGCTGTTCGGCCGCCCCGAGGCCGGCGCGCTGGGGGAGCTGCTGCGGCAGGACTGGGAGATGTACACCGACACATACGCGCAGGCGGCCTTCGGCTGGCCGGACAGCGATACCGCCGCACAGTACGCGGCGCTGACGCGGGCAGCGATCACGCAGGAAGGCATGGTGGCGTTCATGCGCGCCATGTCCAGCGTCGACGTGACGGCGGAAGCGCGCTGCATTTCCGCGCCGACGCTCGTGATGACGCGGCGGGATTCGAAGTTCTCGGGACTGGAGGATGCGCGCGAATTGGCGTCGGTCATTTCGCAGGCTCGCCTGCTGGTCCTTGATGGCACATCGGCGGCGCCGTTTCTGGGGGATACGGCGCCCGTGTTCGCGGCGATACGCGACTTCGCCGATGTGGGCGCTACGCCGCGGCGGCCCAAGGGCGCTCTGGCGCCGCTGACGGTGCGCGAGCAGCAGGTGCTTCGGCTGTTGGCGAGCGGGCACACAGGCAAGGAGATTGCCGCCGGACTGGAGATCAGTTTGGCGACGGTGCAGCGTCACATCGCGAACATCTACAGCAAGATCGGTGCGCGCGGCCGCGTCGCCGCGGTCGCGTACGCGTTCGAGCATGGGATGGTGGAGCGCGGCGAGGACTAGCAGGGTGTTGAAAAAGTCGATTCTGGACTGGTTATGGCTCCGGAGCGATCGGAAACTGATCCTGACTTGACCGACGGTTACTTCGGAAGACTCGATTATCAACACCCTGCTAGTGATCCGCCGGACGCACTCTACTATCGATCGGATCGAGGCGGCGGGATGCGCTTGCCCGCGGCAGCCGCTGCCGCCAACCAGGCGCGCTTCGCGATCTCGATCTCGCGCATGGCGTCCTCGGGCGTGTCTCCGAAGGCCGAGCACGAGACGAAATCGGGGACGTTGGCGACGTAGCACCCGTCCTCAGGGCTGTAGAACACGTCCACGTGATAGTCCTTCATCGGCGATCCTCCGCCTTCTTTCGCGCGACAACCTGGCGCGCACCCAGCTCGACAACACGTGCATCCACGATGGTGCCGCGCCTCACCCGCATCAGCGCCACTGTCTGGATCTTGTGGAAGCCGACGCGGCCGGCAGCGCCGGGGTTCACGTACAGCGTGCTGCCGCGCTGTTCGATCAACGTGCGGTGGCTGTGGCCGAAGACGACGACATCGGTCGTGTCGCCGGGGCGCGCGTGCGGGAGTTGGTGGACGAGATGGAATCGCACGCCGTCCAGATCGAAGTCCTCGTGCAAATTCAGGCCGAGGCCGCCGAGCTTCTCGTCGTTGTTGCCGCACACTGCGTACAGCGGCGCCATCGCATGCAGCGCATCGAGCACGTGCGCACCGCCGACGTCGCCCGCGTGGACGATCGCGTCGACGCCGGCGAACGCCGCCGCCAGCCGCGGGTCGACGTATCCGTGCGTATCGGAGATCACGCCGATCAGCATGAGCCAGCATAGCCGGATATGATCCCCGCATGGCGAAGCCCCGGCGCAACACCACACCATCGCTCCGCATCCGCGACTTCCTCGGCCTGGTGCACGAAGGCATGACGGCGCACCTCGGCGCGGACCTCGGCGGGCTTGAATGGCGGCAGCGCTTCGGCTACCTGCAGTACTTTCGCGGCAATCCTTCGGTTCACTACGAGATCTGGGTGCAGCGCAAGACCGAACGCCTCGAGATCGGCCTGCATTTCGAGGGCGCCGACCGCGACCGCAACTACGAAGCAGCGGCGCTGCTCGCCGATCGCGCGCCGGAGATCGTCGCAAAGGCCGGCCGCGAGTACGAACTCGAAGAGTGGACGGCGGTGTGGACGCGGCTCCACCGCGCGTTCCCCGCACCGGCGCTCACGCCCGAGCTAGCGGCGGAGGCCGCAGATCGCGCTGCGGCGCTGATCACGGCGATGGAGCCGATCATCGATGAGCTGGGGCTGAGGCGGTAGCCCGTCGGAGCGTCGGTGGCAATGGAGCTCCGTTACGGTCGGGGCGCCCACGCTCCATGTTGTGCAAAGGGAGATTGTTCGAGAACGAGACGGTGCACGTGGGTGGAACATCCGTCCAACAGCCGAGGGCGGCTGTCCTACATCTCGCGTACGGTCAGTGCCGCCACATCTGGCTGGGCTTCACGGAACGATAACCAAGCCGACCATACGACGTCTTGAGCCCGCACGACGCGGGCTGAATGAGCCTGTCTCAAAACGCCGGGTGAGCGGTGGGGACGGCGCGGAAGATACACGGGCCGCATGGGGAACAGCCCGATCGCGACGGGCGATACAGCGAGCGCGGTCAGTTGGAGGCGAATGCACCACGC
>JANXYW010000442.1 GCA_025355835.1 Chloroflexota bacterium | reverse complement strand
CATGGCTATCCGCAACCACTACGGCGATCACAGCTCAATCGACTCTCGTACGAGCAGATATCAAGCAGTTGGCTTCCCGGATCCGGTTGAAAACTTCGTGTGCCGTACGGTGCCGAAATATTTCAAGACCGGAAATCCTCTGCGGATGAGGGCATTGAGTTAGCTATGGACGCACTAGCCGGCCCGTTCGACATCCTTGAGCTCGACCCTGGGGCGAGCAAATCCCTGCTCATATCCGCGGCGACGCTGGGGACGATGGTCATCCACCCGGCGCACGCGCCGGCCGGCAAGACCATCCAGGTGCTGAGGGTGCACGTCGACGAGGCGGACAAGCCGCAGTTCCCGTTCTACTACGACCTCACGTCACAGACGCTGATCGCGCAGCTCGCACCGCAGGTGACCTTCGCCGGCTACCGTCCGCGCCGCTTCTTGATCACGAAGGTCGGCTCAGGACCTGCCGCCCGCTTCCAGCTCAGCGCCGAGCCCCAGGTGGTGGCGTGATGGCGGGAGCGTCGATCCGTGAGTATCCGTTCCCGGTCAAGTCAGCGGGCGAGTCGTACGGGTCGTTTCAGGTCCGCACGTGGGCCTTTGCGGATCCGCGTTTCGCGGAATGCAGGGACACGCGGATCGTAACTGCAGGAGCAACACCTCAACTGGCGGGGCGTTAGCCAGCTTCACCTAAGCATATATAGTGCGATCATCGAATTGGCGTGGATCGTGGGGTCGGTTTTTCCACCGCAGCCCCTTCCCCCGCAGGCCGCCTGCCGGCGAAACCTGCCGCAACGAATCAGCGTGACTCGACGGCGCTTCGGGAACCGCGCAGGACGTCAAGAACGGCCGACAATGGCTCAGATTGCGCATCGATCTCCTGTTCGGAGCGAAAAATATCGACCAGCGTCGAATCCGGCGCCCGCTGCGACTCGCTACCCGTCGCGGCGTTAGCGCGCCAGCGACCGACCATGGACGCCGTTGACGTTCGCAGTTCGTCGGCGGGCGCGCCGCCGCGCCGTACGATCGAGGCGCTCAGCGGCTGCTGGAAGCGCGGAGTGATGTCGGCGGCATGCGTCCGCTCCATGCTCGATGCGGGCGATTCCTCGGCTTGAGGCTGGCCCGCGTGCTTCTGCCATGCCGCCGTCAGCGTGTGTCGAACTGGTGCGAACGCGACGAGTGCCCCTGCGCCACCTCCGAGGACGGCCAGGAGCAGATTCCCGGCCCAAATCCCGATACCGGCGCCGGCCACACCCAGCGCTACGCCAGCCGCATAGCGCGCGAAGTGCGAAATGACGAACGCCTTCCGCCCCGAACCAGAGTAATGTTCGACGGATGCCTCCTCCGACCGCGGTTCGGGCCGGTTCGTGTCGTAGTCGTCCCTCAGGGCCGGGGTGCCGAGCACGTTGTACGCCTCATTCAGCTCGTCCAGCATGCTGTGCGCCCGAGGATCGCTGGTGGCCAGCGCCTGGTACTTTCGGGCCAGGTTCCAGTACGTCTTGTTGACGGTCGTGCCGTCCGCGCCGTTGGTCAGGCCCAGTATCTCGTAGTAGTCGCGCTCGCTCATGGCTTGCTATCGTCCTTCCGGCCAGTTGTCGGCCAATCCAAGTAACGCGAGCGCGGCATGGAATATTGCCCTGCGCGAGTTGACGCACGGCTTCCGCGTTAATACGCGGTCAAGCACAACGTTCGTGATGGACACGTGACCCAAACCTCGGCGGCACCGGCCCCCCGGCGATGCAGCCGCCCGCGCCAGGCATTGCGGCCCGGCTCGGAACGTCCCCCCATTTCCCTACTCTCACTATCGGAGCCGGCACTTGAACCTGATGCTCTTGGTTATGTGAACTTGACGCGCATTTTGTCATGCCCGCTGCCCGCGCCTCGTTTGTTATGCACGGGACAACACGAAAGGACGCTGTAGTGACGAACACCGCACACGCCATCACGGATCGCTTGGGCCGGCCGATCTTCAGCTGCGCCGCCTGCGGCAGACCGCTCACAACCGACGACTTCTTCGCCATGGCGCTGCGCTTTCCCGACGACGGCGAAAGCCAGGACGACTACTTCGCGGCCGAACTGCTCGACAGCATCAGCCACAGCGACTGCGCCCGCGCCGCTCACGCGAGTTAGCGGGCACAGTAGCCGGGTGCGCCGTGGTGACAGAGCCGTCCCCGGCCGTGGCCCTGCAATGCCGGACCGACGCAGAAACACAACTTCCCGAAACCACGTGCCGCGTGCGCGCACGGTGTTGACACGCAGAATCGCGAACTGTGAGCAACGAACCGCCCGCACCCGTTGAATAAGTTCAGATACCTGCGTTACACCCGTTTGACGCCAGCCAACGGTTCGCGTTAGCGTGCGCATGACCAAAGGGGAGTAACTGGCCCGCCGCAAGCGGCAGGCAGTCCGGATCGACAGACCCGGCTTAAGAGCCCGGTCCGGACACCCTCGCGAATGGCGCGAGGACGGTGAGACCTTTGATGACAACACGTCATCAAAGGTCTTTTTCATGAGCGGGAGGCTTGGCCCCGTGATCCGAAACTGGCGCTGGCCAATCATCATGGCGCTGCTTGCGTGGCCTGCCGTCACGCTGAGACTCGGCGTCTGGAACACCGCCCAGTCGGTCGAGACCGTGCTCTACGGCCTCGCGATCGTCTCCGCCGCGTTCTTGCTCACCTGGTGCGCCGAAGCGGCGGAACGCGACATCCCGCGAACGCTCGCGCTCGCCGGCCTCGCCCTCGTCGCGGTGCTGCCCGAGTACGCCGTCGATGTGCTGTTCGCCTGGAAAGCCGGCAAGGATCCGTCCTACGCCGCCTACGCGACAGCGAACATGACGGGCAGCAATCGCCTCCTTATCGGCATCGGCTGGGCGACCGTCGTCGGCATCTTCTGGCTCCGGTCCCGAGGCAACCTGCTGAAACTCGCCGAGAGCCATCGCGTCGAGGTCGGCATTCTCACCGTCGCTACGATCTACTCGTTCATCATCCCACTCCGCGGCGGAATCACATTGTTCGATGCGGCGTTCCTCGTCGGCCTCTTCGGCGTCTACGTGTACCTCGCGTCGCGGGGCGAGATCGAGGAGGAATCCGACATCGTCGGCCCTGCGGAGATCATCGCGAACCTTCCCATGAACCAGCGCCGGATCACCGTGCTGGCGATGTTCCTCTACGCCGGTGCGGCGATCCTCATCGCCGCCGAGCCGTTCGCCGATGGCCTGATCTCCACGGGCGCGCAGTTCGGCATCGACGAATTTCTGCTCGTGCAGTGGGTGGCGCCGCTCGCGTCCGAGTTCCCGGAGTTTCTCGTCGCCGGTCTGCTCGCCTGGCGCATGCGCCCCGACGCGGCGCTCGGTGCGCTCGTCTCGTCGACAGTCAACCAATGGACGCTGCTCATTGGCTGCCTCCCCATCGCGTACGCGATCTCCAGCGGCACCATCGATCCGCTGCCCACCGATTCGCGCCAGATCGCGGAAGTGCTGCTCACGTCCTCGATGGGCCTCATGGGCGTCGTGTTGCTGATCAACCTCCGCCTGTCTCTGCTCGAAACGATCGCCCTCGCGGGACTCTTCGCGGCGCAGTTCCTCACGCCGCCGGCACTCATCTCGCGCGAGATCTTCGCCCTCGCGTTCCTCGCGCTCGCTGCGGTCTTCCTCGTACGCCAACTCCTCGACATGCGGCAGTACGTCGGCGTTGACCCAGAGGAGGAGCCACACTGACAACCCCGCACGACGAAGCCCGCGCTCTCTTCGCCGAAGCGCAGCGCCTCCAGTCCGCACACGATGTCGCCGCGAGCATCGAGCTGACGCAGCGCGCGATCGATCTCGATCCCGACTTCGTCGAAGCGCTCGAGCACATGGCAACGCACCTCATCACCCGCAATCGCAAGTACGCCGAAGGCCTCGCCCTCATCGAACGAGCTACATCCCTGCGGCCCGAAGACGCCGGCATCTGGTACGCGCTCGGCTGGTGCACCGAGTTCGCCGCCCACGAACTCCGCCGCCGCGCATCGGCCACGGACCTTAACATTCGCACCCTGTACGAACGCGCCGCCGAAGCCTTCCGCCACTGCCTCGCGCTCAACCCCGAAGGCAAACTCGTCGACGACGCCGAAGATCTCCTCGACCACATCGAAAACGAACTCCGCTCGATGTAAAGGCGCGGCCTGCCCTGAGGCAGCACGACACCCATCGCCCACAGCATGGGCTTTCCCCTAAGAACGCCAAGTGCCCCATGTAGGGGCATTCCGTAGAATGCCCTCGTCGTTGGCGCACAACTGCCCGCGCCGAGAACGGAGCGCGGGCGCCCCCCTAACAACGCTCGCGAACACACACCCCTTCTGCGAAATCCGCGCAATCCCTGTTTCCCTCGACCCCGCATACAATGCACCCGAACCGGAGCATCGCTCCCCTGCTCGCTCGTCCAGCGAAGGACTCGCACCGATGACCGTCCTCTCCCGTTATGTAGAGTTACATCCAACCTCACGCAGTCTGAGCCAGCGCGCCAACGCCGTCTTCCCCGACGGCGTCACGCACGACATGCGCCAGAACTCGCCGTTCTCCCTCTACGCCGCGCGCGCCGCTGGCAGCCGCAAATGGGACGTCGACGGCAACGAGATCGTCGACTACGTCATGGGCCACGGCTCCCTGCTGCTCGGCCACAACCATCCCGACGTCATGGCCGCCGTCGAGGCGCAGGCTCGCCTCGGCACCCACTTCGGCGCGTCGCACGAGTTGGAGATCCGCTGGGGCGAGTTGGTGCAGCAGATCGTGCCGTCCGCCGAGCGCCTGCGCTTCACGTCGTCCGGCACGGAAGCGACGATGATGGCGCTGCGCCTCGCGCGCGCCCACACCGGCCGCGAGAAGATCGTCCGCCTGCGTGAGCACTTCCATGGATGGAACGATAGCGTCACGGGCCAACCCGACGCCGAGCAGACGATCCCCGAATCGCCCGGCCTGCCGCGCGGCATCCTCGACGCTTCGATCGTCATCCCGCAGAACGACATCGCCGCCCTCGAGCGCACGCTGCGTGAGGACTCCGCCGTCATCGCCGCGATGATTCTCGAACCGACCGGCGCCCACTGGGGCACGGAGCCCATCGACTTCGACTACGTCCGCCGCGCGCGCGAGCTCACCGCCGAGCTCGGCATCGTGCTCATCTTCGATGAGGTGATCACGGGATTCCGCGTCGCACCGGGCGGCGCGCAGCAGGCGTACGGCATCACGCCCGACATGACGACGATGGCGAAGATCGTCTCCGGCGGGCTGCCGGGCGGCTGCGTCGCTGGCCGCGCTGACATCCTCGACCAGATCTCCATGCGCGAGGGCGATGGACGCGAACGCATCGCCCATCCCGGCACCTACAACGCGAACCCGCTTTCCGCCGCCGCTGGCTCGACGTGCCTGGCGATCATCGCCGACGGCAGCCATCAGGAGCGCGCTGCGACCACTGCGGCTGCGATCGGGCGCGGCATGAACGCGGCGTTTCGCGACGAATCGGTCGCCGGCTGCGTGTTCGGCGTGTCATCGATGCTGCACATCGCCCTCGGGCTGGACGTGCAACCGCCCGACGGCTACTCGTGGGGCTGGCGCTCGCTGCCGAAGCCGGCGCCGCACATCGATCGCGCAGCATCGCAGGCGCTGCGGCTCGGCATGATCAACGAAGGCGTCGACCTGATGGGCGGCGGACTGATGGTGTCGTCCGCGCACACCGATGCGGACGTCGCGCTCACGATCGAGGCGTTCCGCCGCACGCTCCGCGCGATGAAGGACGAGCGCCTGCTGCCGTAGATCCAACACGGCCCCGCGTTCTTGTTCTCTGCTTTCGCCATGACTTCCTCCTTGAAGGCTGCTGCGGGCGTGCTGTTGGTTCGTCGAGCGTCCACCCGGCGGTGGTCACTGTCAACGGGCGGCTGGTTTTGATTGTGTTGCTGTTTT
>JANXYW010000429.1 GCA_025355835.1 Chloroflexota bacterium | reverse complement strand
CCGCAACCACGCCGGCCGCCGCGCCGACACAGGCAGGAGGAAAGAAAACGTACTCTGCACGGCCACCACTGACGATCGACGCCACCAAGAAGTACTTCGCCACGATCAAGATGGACATTGGCGATATCAAGCTGGAGCTGTACCCGAAGGACGCGCCAGAGCACGTCAACAGCTTTGTCTTCCTCGCGAGAGAGGGCTTTTACGACGGTGTGACGTTCCATCGCGTCATCCCTGGCTTCGTTGCGCAGGCGGGCGACCCCACTGGCACGGGCCGCGGCGGCCCGGGCTACACCGTCCCGGACGAGGTGAACTCACACAAGTTCCTCGACGGTTCGCTCGGCATGGCGAAGACCGCCGCGCCGAACTCCGCCGGGAGTCAGTGGTTCATCGACTACGCACCGCAGACGGCGCTCGATGCTGGCTACACCGTCTTTGGCCAGCTCGTTTCCGGCCGCGACGTGCTCGACAAGATCAAACCGCGCGACCCCGCAACGGCCACGACACCCGGCACCGTGATCAACACGATCGTCATCGAAGAGCAGTAGCGGCACGCCGTGACCTTCGCACATTCAAAGGGACGGGCCTGTGTCCGCCCCCCTCCTCGCGTACGCGCCCGTCGCTTCGCGCCGTTACTGCCGCACGAACAACCCGCGCACTGCGCTCAGCACGCGCGACGCAACAGGCGGCGGTGGATCTACGGGGTAGATCTCTGCGTCGAGTTCGTGCGCGTGATAGCGCTCGAGTGTGCGTGTCAGCTCGCCGCCCGCGAGCAGAATGTTCGATGCAAGAAACGTGTACAGCAAGAACAGCAGCGCGCCCGCCAGCGATCCGTACACGACATCGAAGTTGTTGAAGTTCGCCACGTAGATGGCGAACGAATTCTTCAGCACCTCGAACAACAGCGTCGCCAGCAGTGCGCCCGGCAGCACGTCGCGCCACTTCGGGTGCGATGCCGGCACGATGCGGTACAGCAACACAAACGTCGCCAACGTCAGCAGCGCTGGCAGCACGATCGACGGCACTTCCCAAAGCGGATTGCGATTCGACAGTGGCCCGACGTGCGCTGCACTGATCTCGCGAATCGCGCGGAGCACGCCGGTTAGCACCAGCGACGCCAGCAGGATCACGCCCAGTACACCCACCTGCGCCAGATCGACGAGCTTCGCCTGCGCCCACGGCCGGTGCTCTTCGACGCCCCACACAGTGTTCAGCGATTTGCGGATCGATGCGAAGACAGCAGAGGTCGTCCACAGCGTACCCAGCAGGCCAAGCGCGGCCACCGGCCCGCTCACGCGCTTCACGCTATCGAGCGCGCTCTGCACGGCCGCCCGTCCGTCGGTCTCACTGAGTGGCACGGCGTCCAAGATGCGGTTCGTGATGCTGTTGCGCACGTGGTCGCCACCTAGGATGAGACCCACGACCGACACCGTGAGAATAGCCAGCGGCACGATCGAAAACAGCACGTAGTACGAGATCGCGGCGGCCAACTGCGTGCAGTTGTCGCGCGCAAAGCTCAGGTACGTGCTCTTCGTCAGAATCCAGACGCGTCTACTCATCGCGCATTGTAGGCGCGCCGTGCACCGATACGCACCAGCCCGGCTCCGATTGCCGCTGCTATACTCTCGCGAAATCACGGCGAGAGCGGCGCGAAAGGTGCGGCATCGTGGCAAAGGCCCGGACACAAGGCGGTTACCGGCGAATTGTCGCCAAGTTCGGCACGAATCTGCTCACCGCGGGCACGGACGAACTTGACCGCGCCACGATGTCGTCGCTGGTCGCGCAGGTCGTCCGCCTGATGGACGAAGGGCGCGAGGTGCTGGTCGTCACATCGGGCGCGATCGCCGCGGGGCGCCAGCGTCTCGCCATCGACAAGAATCGCCGCGATATCCCGTTTCGCCAGGTGCTCGCCTCCGTCGGCCAGGCGCACCTAATGCAGCTCTATGACGGCCTTTTCGACGCCCGCGGCCGCGTCGTCGCGCAGACGTTGCTAAGTAAGCGCGACCTCAGCGACCGCATCGGTTATCTGAACGCGCGCAACACGCTACTCGGTCTGCTCGAAATGGGCGTCGTGCCCATCGTCAACGAAAACGACGCCGTCGCCATCGACGAGATCGCCGGCGCGCGCATCGGCGATAATGACAACCTCTCGGCGCTCGTCGCGAACCTCATCGACGCCGACCTGCTAGCGCTACTCACCGATACCGGCGGCCTATACACCGCCGACCCGCGGACGCACAAAACGGCGACGCTGATTGACCGCATCGATCGCGTGACGCCGGAGATCGAAGCGATCGCTGGAGGCAGCGAGAGCGGTCGCGGTACCGGTGGCATGGTGACGAAGCTGCAAGCCGCAAAGCTGGGCACGGGCGGCGGCTCCGATGTCTTCATCGCCGACGGACGCGACCGAGACACGCTGTACCGCCTCGCCACCGGCGAACACGTCGGCACGATGCTGCCGGCGCGCAAGAGTCGCGTCGAAAGCCGCAAGCGCTGGATGCTCTCCGGACTAACGACGAAGGGCGCGATCGTAGTCGACGCGGGCGCGGCGAAGGCGCTGGTCGAACGCGGGCGGAGCCTGCTGCCGGCAGGCGTGCGCGACGTCCAAGGGCCGTTCAAGCGCGGCGACACGGTCAACATCGTGCTGCCCGACGGCCATGCCGTCGCCTGCGGCATCACGAATTACGACGATCGCGATCTGCGCGCGATCCAGGGCATGCGCTCCGACCGCATCGAGTCGGTGCTCGGCCATCAGTACGGCAGCGAAGTCGTGCACCGCAACAATCTCGTCGTG
>JANXYW010000390.1 GCA_025355835.1 Chloroflexota bacterium | reverse complement strand
CATGGGCAGCGAGCCGTGGCGGCACGGCATCCACACATTCCCTGAGGTCGCGCCGCACACGGGCTCGCCAGAGGCGATGGCCGATCGTGTCGAATCCGTCGTCGGCGAGCTGCTCGATGCGGGTAAGTTCGTCGTGACGCTCGGCGGCGAGCACACGGTGGCCGTCGGCGCCGTACGTGCTCACGCGAAGCGCACACCCGGGCTGTCGGTGCTGGCGTTCGATGCGCACTCCGATATGCGCGACGAATACCTCGACTCGAAGTTCAACCATGCCTGCACGCTGCGGCGCGCGCACGAATACGCTCCAGTGACGCAGGTGGGGCTGCGCAGCGCCTCGTTCGAGGACGCGGAGTTCGTACGCGACCAAGGGCTCGCGTTCTTCTCACCGAAGGAGTACCGGGCGGCGGGCCCGCAAGCCGTCATCGATCGGCTGAGCGACGCCGTCTACATCACGATCGACCTCGACCACTTCGACCCGGCAGAGATGTCGGCCGTCGGCACGCCCGAACCCGGCGGCATGCACTGGGACGAAGTGTGCGATCTGTTGATCGCTGTCACGAAGGCGAAGCGCGTGGTGGGATTCGACGTGACGGAACTGTCGCCGTCGCTGGGGCCGCGATCGTGCGCACAGCTCGCGGCGAAACTGACGTATCGGCTGATGGGCCTTGCGCTTGGCCCGGTGGAGTAGTCGCATGCCAGAACGCAAAGGACGCAAACGGAAGATCATGCGCGAACGGCGGCGCGGCGACGCCGACGGCTCCGTCGCGACGATCGATGCGCCGCGGCCGGGTCCGGCACAAACACCAGCCAAAGCACGCCCGGTCGCCGCAAACAACGGGCCGCTGCCATCGACGACGGCGCGCGCGACGGGACTGCTGATCGCCGTCGTGACGCTGTTCGTTTCGATCCTGATGATCTATCAGAGCGTAACGGGCGACGCCTCCGGCATCGATGGCGCCGCGCGCATCGTCGGCGGGACGTTCATGGTGCTGCTCGCGATCGTCGTCGGCGCGCTATCGATCGCTCCGGGCATGGTGCGCGATCTGTTCGCGAGGAGGCGATGATGGCGGAACCGCGTGAGCGCATGCGAACTGCCGAAAAGGTCGCGGGTGTCATAGCCGTGATCGCGGCGCTGGTGGTGCTGAACGGCGCCTGGGTGAACCAGCACTCGGTTCAAAACGTATCGTGGCGCGTCGCGGTGGCGGCGCTGCTGGTGCTCCTCATGGTGATCGTCGAGACCAGCGCGTTCGGCCTGCTGCGCGCGCACGATCACAGCGAGGAAGCGGCGGTGCCGGCTTTCATGCGCATCGGCGGCGAAGCGCAGTCCGGCGAAGCCCACAGCGGCCTAGAACCCGAGTCGGAAGCCGTGAGCACCAGTACGCCAAGCGTTCGCGTGTAGGACAGCCGCCCCCGGCTGTTGGACGGGACTTTCGTCACAAGCCGGCCGCCGGCGTTCGAAAAGTCTGCCTCACGAACGACGACCGCGCGAACTGAAGTCCACGCTACGGATTGCGCACGCGATGTAGGACAGCCGCCCGCGGCTGTTGGACGGGACTTTCGTCACAAGTCGGCCGCCGGCGTTCGAAAAGTCTGCCTCACGAACGACGACCGCGCGGACTGAAGTCCACGCTACGGATTGCGCACGCGATGTAGGACAGCCGCCCCCGGCTGTTGGTCGGGACTTTCGTCACAAGCCGGCCGCCGGCGTTCGAAAAGTCTGCCTCACGAAACGACGAGCGCGCGGACTCAAGTCCACGCTACGGATTGCGCTCGCAATGTAGGACAGCCGCCCCCGGCTGTTGGACGGGGCTCGCGCCTCGCATCGACTGTGCGTCTACAGGATCATCGCGCAAACGACGACCGCGCGGACTCAAGTCCACGCTACGTGGCTGTTTGAGAAGCTTCGTTGTACGAGGGAGCCAGCGACGCTACACCGTCGCGGCGGCGCGCAGCGCGCGGATGTCGTGCAGGTGCTGCTCTTCGTGCTCGACCATGTGCTCGACGATCTGGCGGATGCTGGTCCGGCCGCTCTCGAGGTGCTGGCCGGTGCGCGCCCAGTTCCAGTTCACGAGCGTGGTCAAGAGTTGTACGGTGTCTTGTCGCCACGACGTCAGTTCGCGGCCCATCTCGCCGAGGCTGCGCGTCATGTACGCGTGCTCGGTGACCCACGCGTCCTGATCGTACGGCTCCAGGATCGGATCCGTCTGCGTGGACATCATATAGATGCGCTTGTGGTAGACCTCGGCGGCATCGCGCAGGTGGCCAACGATCTCGCGTACGCACCACCCGTCGGGCGTCTTGCGAAACGTCGACTCGGCGTCGGTGATGCCGTCGAGCGCGTCGGCGAGACCGCGCGGCAGCGCCCGAAGCGCCTCGACCAGATCGAAATGCCCGGTCGTGCCCGGTTCGTTGCGGGGGTAGGTGAACAAGTTCGGCGTCTGCTGCGGCATGTCGCGTTCCTTAGTGTGGCGAAGCGGGCTCGGCAAGTGGCGCCGGCATCCGATCGTTCAGCGTCGTGAGCGCTATGGGTACGCCGCCGCGAAGATAGATGCGCGACACCCGCGCCGTGATGCCGGCAAGAATCTCCCACGAGATCGTGTCGGCCAGCTCGGCGAGCTCATCGGCATCGATGTGCTCGCCGCCCTGCTCACCAATCATAACGACCTCATCGTCCGGCGCAACGCCGGGAATGCCCGTCACGTCGGCCATGCACATATCCATCGCGATGCGCCCGGCGATCGGCGCGCGGCGACCGTGGATGAGCACGCTCGCGCGATTCGAAAGCGCGCGGCGGTACCCGTCGGCGTAGCCGCACATGATCAGCGCGATCGTCGACGGGCGGCTCGCGACCCACGTCCGGCCGTAGCCGACAGTGGCGCCCGGCTCGACATCGAGCACGCGCGCGACGCGGCTCTTGAGCGATAGCGCGCGGCGCAGCCCGACGCCGGCGGCGATGCCGGGCGCCGGCTCGTATCCATACACGGCTATGCCGGCGCGCACCATCTCCAGCGCCATGTCGGGCGCGCCCAGCAAGCTGGCCGACGCAGCGCAATGACGGATCGGGATCCAAGGCAACCGCATCGACGCTTCGAGCAGCGCGGCGTACTGTGCGCGCGTGAACGTGGCC
>JANXYW010000385.1 GCA_025355835.1 Chloroflexota bacterium | reverse complement strand
TGGATAGTGGATAGCGGTTGGCAGTAGGGGCACGCGGTGGCGTGCCAGTGCGGGCGACGGTGCCCCGGTACGGGCGATCGTGCGCGCACGGGCGGACACACAGGTCCGCCCCTACGTCGGATCACGTGCGAACCCCGCGTGCCCGGTACGGGCGATCGTGCGCGCACGGGCACGCCATCGCGTGTCCCTACATTCGAACGACACCCGAACACCGCGTGCCCCTACATTCGGACGACACCGAAACCTCCCTCTACCCCCCAAAGAAACCTCTGTGTCTCTGTGCTTCTGTGGTGAACGTCCCCTTAGACGCTAGACGCTAGACGCTCGCGCTGCCGATATTGTTCCGGTCCGGCCGCGAACAGCTAAGCGCCAATAGCTAACCGCTAACCGCTACCGTTACAATCTCGCACGAGGGCTGATGCCGAAAATCCACCTACTGCCGCTGGACGTCGTGATCGATGCCGCCGACGATGCCACGGTGATGGGTGCGGCGCAGGCGCTCGGCTACTACTGGCCGACGACGTGCGGCGGCGAAGGTCGTTGCACCACCTGCGCGTGCGACGTGATCGACGGCGCGCAATTGCTGTCGGAGATGGGGCGTTCGGAACGGAACTCGCTGGTCGATGAACGCGGCGAAGGGGTGCTGCGGACGGCGGTGCGGCTCGCCTGCCAGGCGCGCATTCGCGGCGACGCCGGCAGCGACGCGATCGTGACGGTGCGGAAGCCCGGCGTTCGGCCGCCGGTGTAGCAGGCGACGAGGAACCGCTGATGACGTACGTGATCACCAGCCCGTGCATCGGGACGAAAGACGCCTCGTGCGTGGATGTCTGTCCGGTGGACTGCATCTACACGCGCGAAGACGATGCCACGTACTACATCGATCCTGATACGTGCATCGACTGCGCCGCCTGCGAGACCGCCTGTCCTGTCACCGCGATCTTCTACCAGGAAGACGTGCCCGTCGCCGACAAAGAGTGGATCGACATCAACGCGAACTTCTTCCGCGACGTCCCGCTCTCCGAGCGCACCTTCCGCCCCCGCAGCGAACGCACATCGAACTAGCCGCCTCTGGTTGGCCACGAAGGACACGAAGGGGCACGAAGTGGTTAGGGGCGAGACGCGAAGCGCGTGGCATAGCCGTCCTCGGCTGTGTATCCGGCAAAGCCGGATCGACGCACGTCGATACTTCGATCTGTAATCTCTGATCGCGTGCGCGCACGATGTGCGTGCTGAGACGCGA
The DNA here is from genome assembly GCA_025355835.1 of Chloroflexota bacterium. Lineage (GTDB taxonomy): Bacteria > Chloroflexota > Dehalococcoidia > DSTF01 > JACRBR01 > JANXYW01. The sequence continues at coordinate 2,426 of JANXYW010000385.1, read as the reverse complement.
AGTGTGTGGCATAGCCGCCCCCGGCTGTGTGTCCGGCAACGCCGGACCGGCGCCGTACGCGACCGGTGTCCTTCGCGTGTGAGATCCTGTCGCACACGATCATCGCGCGGGCTGAAAAGCCCACGCTACAGATCGATCGACGGTGCTCCGTAAGGAGACGCAGCGCGCGTGGTATAGCCGTCGCGGTCGAAGAGTCGCCGCAGGAGACCTGTGCGTCCGGCAGCGGCGGACCGACGCAGTACGCGACCGGTGCCCTTCGCGTGTGAGATCCTGTCGCACACGATCATCGCGCGGGCTGAAAAGCCCACGCTACAGATCGATCTACGGTGCTCAGTAAGGAGACGCGAAGCGCGTGGCATAGCCGTCCCGGCTGTGCGTCCGGCAGCGGCGGACCGACGCTCCATCAGCCGTCGATCTGAAATTCATGATCGCGTGCGGCCGGATCTGGTCGATCGACGAACGTGCAGGCGGGACGCCTGCGCCACGTGCACCTCGCCCAGACGCAGCGCGCATGACGGGCCGTTCGCTCTTGCACCCGTGGTGCCCCTTCGTGCTCTTCGTGGATCGTAATCCCCGATCAGATTTGCCACGTGATCTGCGCGCGTGTATCGTTGCGTCGGCGGCGCGTACGGAACGGAGGGCGGCTTCGGCGTGTCCAGACTTCCGCATCTTCCACTGACACCTCTGGTGATCGGCGCCGCAGCGCTGGCGATCACCTATCTCGGTTTCACCACCACCCGCTACGTCGTCCACGAGTACAACCTGCGCGAAGACCAGGCGGCGCTGCACCGCGACATCGGCCAGCTCGACCGCGATCACGCGCAGCTCGTCGCCGTGCGCGACTACCTCAAATCCGACGAGTACGTAGAAGACGTAGCGCGCCGCGTGCTCGGCCTCGTGCGTCCGGGCGAAACGCTCGTCGTCGTATCGAGCAGCGCGCCGCCGACCGCGGTCGCACCGCCCGCCGCCGTCACACCCGGCCCCTCGCACGCCCGGCCCGACTGGTGGAAAGCACTGTTCGTACAGCCAGCGCTGCCGACACCGGCGCCCACGCCGCAATAAGCGCTGCGCAGCTGGTCAGCTATTCAGCAGGTCAGCCCGAGGGAGCGTGTCTGTCGATCCGTTGTAGGGGCACGCGGTGGCGTGCCCGCACCGGGCGATAGTGCTCGCTGGGCGCCGCTCGCGTCGTCGAACCATCGTGGGGTCATAGCGCGCCGTGCCCGCGTCGGGCGATACCGCTCGTTTACCGGCGCTCGCGTCCGCCGATCCGTTGTAGGGGCACGCGGTGGCGTGCCCGCGTCGGGCGATACTGCTCGCCGGCCGGCGCTCGCGTCCGCCGATCCGCCGTAGGGGCACGCGGTGGCGTGCCCGCGTCGGGCGATATTGCTCGCCGGCCGGCGCTCGCGTCGTCGAACCATCGTGGGGGCACGGCGCGCCGTGCCCGCGACGGGCGATACCGCCCGTTCACCCGCGCGGGTTCCGCGATCCGCTACTGCGCCGTGAACTCCACCGTGCGATCGTTCACGCGCACGTGATACGCCGTGCCGCGCACGAAATCGCTGCCGAGCTGCACCGTCGTTTCGTGCGTGCCGTAGATCTGCGTGCATGCGATGTGCGCGTCGGCGGGCAGCGTGTTGCGCACCGCGATCGTGATCTCGACGCCCGTGCGCGATGCCGTCGCATCGGCGAACTGCGCGCAGCCGCTCGGCAGGCCCGACGTGATGTGCACGGCGTACTGCACCGGGCTCGACTCCTCGACGACGATCTCCGCGCCATCGATCGGCGCCAGCTCTAACTTGCGATCGGGCGCGAGCGCGGCGGTCGGTTGGGCTGCGGGCGCGGTCGGCGTCGCGGCGGTCGCGGTTTTGGATGGAACGGGCGGCGTCTTCGTCGACGCGGGTGCGACGATTGTCCGCGTGGCTGCTGGCGTGTTGGCGGAGGTCGTCGCAGTCGCGGCCGGCGTCGCGTCGCTCCCGCAAGCTGCGGCGAGGCACGCGAGGGCGGCGAGGGCAACGGCACATGTGGTTCGAACCGGTTTCATAGCGCCTCCATCTCTCCACATCATGACGCCCCGAGCCGCGCAATGGTTCCCTTGCCTCTTCGTGCTCCTTCGCGCCCTTCGTGGTTCCCTTCCTTTGCTACGATGCCGGGATGATCGCGCATCAGGATCTCCTCACCCGCATCCGCGCGTTCGCCGCAGCAGAGACTCCCGCGCTAGCCGCGGGACGCGCCGTGCTCGCCGTATCCGGCGGCGCGGACTCGATCGCGACCGCGGCGCTGCTCTGCGAAAGCGGCATCGTGCGTTCGGGCGATAGCGTCGTCGCCCACTTCGATCATCGGCTTCGGACCGAAGAGGATGCCGCGCGCGACCGTGACGCCGTCGAGGCGCTCTGTGCGCGTTACGGGTTCGCGTTCGAAGCGGGTGC
>JANXYW010000037.1 GCA_025355835.1 Chloroflexota bacterium | reverse complement strand
ACGAACGTCTCGCCGCCCACACCGATGCCGAATTGCTCGAGCGCGTGACGCCGCAACGCGTCCTCCGCGGCCTCGTCCTCACGCACGATGGTCATCGGCAGCGTCCACTGCGACGCGAACGGAGGCCGCCGCCGGTGCATCATCAGCACACGTCCGTCCTGCTCGAACAACGCCGCCGACGTCAGATCAGGCATGGTTCGGTTGGCGGGTGCTGTTGGCGATTGGCTGTTGGCAATTAGTCAGCGGCCTCACTGGTGTCTCCCGTTTCCCTTCAATCCAATCTGTGTTCATCTGTGAAATCTGTGGATGCACCGTCAATACCCGAGACTGCCCTGCGGCGCCTCGGCCTGCCGTTCTTCGGCCAGCTCGATCGCCCGCATCATCGCGCGCGCTTTGTTGCCGGACTCCGCGAACTCTTCCTCCGGCGTGCTGTCGTACACGACGCCGCCCGCGGCCTGTACGTACGCGATGCCCGGCTTCATCCAGATCGTCCGGATCGCCAGCGCGCTGTCGCAGTTGCCGGACATGCCGAAGTAGCCGATGCAGCCGCCGTAACCGCCGCGCCGCTCGCCCTCCAGTTCGGCGATGATCTCCATCGTGCGGATCTTCGGTGCGCCGGTGACGGTGCCGTGCGGGAAGTACGCCCGCAGCGAGTCGTACGTCGTGACATCAGGCCGCAGCTTGCCGACGACGTGCGACACCATGTGCATGACGTGCGAATAGCGCTCGATGTCCATCAGCGATGTCACCTTCACGCTGCCCGCCTCGCACACGCGCCCCAGATCGTTGCGCGCCAGATCGACGAGCATGATGTGCTCAGCGCGCTCCTTTTCGGAGCCTTGCAGTTCTTCCGCCATCTTCTGCTCGTCCTCGGCGTCGCGCCCGCGCCGCCGCGTGCCTGCGATCGGATGCGTCTCTATCACACCATCCTCGACGCGAATCAGCATCTCCGGCGATGCGCCGACAACATGCAGATCGCCCAGCTCCAGATAGTACATGTACGGCGACGGGTTCACTGTTCGAAGCGCGCGATACACCTCGAACGGATGCGCGTCCGTCTCGCGCGAGAACCGCTGTGACACCTGGATCTGGTACGTGTCGCCCTTGCGGATGTACTCCTTCGCGCGCTCGACCTTCGCCATGAACTCGTCGCGTGTGTTGTTCGACGTGAACGATCGCTCGCCGTGCGTCGTCCGCGCGATCTCGTACGGCAACTTGGAGAGCGGCCGCGCCAGCCGTCCAACCAACTCTTCGATCTTCCACGTCGCTTGCCGGTACGCCGCCTCGATGTCGCCATCCAGCCGCGCGTGGCTCACGACTTTGATCTTTCGCTGCAGGTGATCGAACACCAGCAGTGTGTCGATGAACAGGAAGATCGCCTCCGGAATGCCCTGCGGGTCGGCATCGGGTACCGGCAACTTCTCGTAATAGCGCGCGCACTCGTACGCCATGTAGCCGACGGCGCCGCCGTGAAAACGCGGCAGTCCATCGACGGGCACCGGCGTGTAGCGCCGCAGCTCGTCCTCGATCTGCACCAGCGGGTCGCCGGGCGTTTCGTTGATCACGGCGTTCTCGCCCGTGCGCAGCACGCGGTATGGCTCCGTGCCGATGAAACTGTATCGAGCTAACCGCTCGCCACCCTCGACCGACTCCAGCAAGAACGAATGCTTACCGCGCGCGACCTTCAGATACGCCGATACCGGCGTCTCAAGATCAGCCACCACCTCGCGATACACGGGCACCACGTTGCCCTGCCCGGCCATCGCCTTCACTTGTTCCAGCGTCGGAACGTACGTTGTCATGTCGATTCATTTCTTTCGGCGCACCGCGCATCTGCGTCTTGGTCGCGAGACCCCACCACACTCTGGAGCGTGCGCTGTAGCGCGGGCTTTTCAGCCCGCGCGGCGCTCGTGGCGCGCCAGCGGTCGCGCAGTCGCGTGCCCGTTGACCGCCCTGCTGCGTGCGAAGCGGAGGCAGCGCCGGAGAGCCGCTCCAAAACGAACCCCGCGCGGGCTGAAAAGCCCACGCTACGAGGGCGATGTGCAGTTCGCGTCGCGCGAATCCCAACCGATCGCAGCCGAAGACGGCCGCGCCACGCAATCCGTGCGCGCACCGGCGGCTCTTCCCTTACGACACGATCTCCATGCGCGCTTCTCGTTTCCCGCATCTCGTTTCCCGCCTCCAACATCCTCACGCCGGCCTCCCGCGCTCGAAGTAGTCCAGCCGCAGCGCTTTGCGTACGTCGATCATCGTTGCCTCGGCGGCGTCGCGGCCGGCTTTGCAGCCTTTTTCGAGCGCCGCCTGCACCAGCTGCGGATGCGCTTCAAAGTACGCGCGCCGCTCGCGCATCGGCTCCAGCAGATTGTTGATCGCGACGATGAGCTTCTTCTTCACTTCGACGTCGCCGAGCCCGCCGCGCTGGTAATGCTCCTTCATGTCGTTCACGTCATCGACGTCCGGGTTGAACGCGTCGTGGTACATGAACACCGGGTTGCCTTCGACCTTGCCGGGGTCATCCTTTCGCAGGTGATTTGGGTCGGTGAACATCGACATCACCTTCTTCGTCACCGTTGCCGCATCGTCCTTCAGATCGATCGTGTTGCCGATCGATTTGCTCATCTTCGCGTTGCCGTCCGTCCCGACGAGCCGCCGCACTTCGCCGAGTTTCGGTTCCGGGATCGGAAACACTTCGACACCCGTCTCGCGATTGAAGCGCTCTGCCACATCCCGCGTCAGCTCGATGTGCGGCAGTTGGTCTTCGCCGACAGGCACGAGGTGTGCGCGCGGCATCAGAATGTTCGCCACCTGCATCAGCGGGTAGATGAAGAACCCTGTCGGCACGCTCTTCTTCGTCTCCTCCAGCGTTTGCATCTCCGACTTCAGCGTCGGGTTGCGCTGCAACCGCCCCAGCGGCAGATACCACGACAGCAGCACCGACAGCTCGGCGTGCTGAGGCACCTGGCTCTCGATGACGAAATGCCCCTTCTCGGGATCGAGTCCCACGGACAGCCAGTCGAGCGCCACCTCCCACACCGACCGCCGCACGTGCGCGATGTCGTCCACGTAGTCCGACACCTGGTAGTCGGCGATCAGGAAGAAGCACTCGTACTCATCCTGCAACGCCAACCACTGCTGTAGCGCCCC
>JANXYW010000034.1 GCA_025355835.1 Chloroflexota bacterium | reverse complement strand
TCCCACGACGTCAGGTACTTGTGCTGCTCGTCCGTCAGCGTGTCGATGTGCATGCCCATCGCTTGCAACTTCAGCCGCGCGATCTCGGCGTCGATGTCGTGGGGCACAGGGTAGACGCCGATCTCGAGCTTCTTTTCGTTGACGACGAGATGCTCCGCGCTCAGCGCCTGGTTCGCGAAGCTCATGTCCATCACGCTCGCTGGGTGGCCTTCGGCGGCCGCCAGGTTGATCAGGCGACCCTCGCCGAGCACGAAGATCTTGCGCCCGTCCCCGAGCTTGTACTCCTCAACGAACGGCCGCACCGCGCGGCGCGCCTCCGACATCGATTCGAGCGCCTTCAGGTTGATCTCGTCGTTGAAGTGACCGGAGTTCGCAAGAATCGCGCCGTCCTTCATCACTTCCATGTGATGGCGATCCAGCACGTTGATGTCGCCGGTCAGCGTGACGAAGATGTCGCCGATCTTCGCTGCGTCGGCCATCGGCATGACGCGAAAGCCGTCCATCACGGCCTCAAGCGCGGGCAGGGGATCGACTTCCGTGACGACCACCTGGGCGCCCATGCCGCGCGCGCGGCTCGCGAAACCGCGGCCGCACCAGCCATAGCCGACGACGACGACGGTCTTACCGGCCCACAGCACGTTCGTGGCGCGCGTGATGCCGTCCATCGTGCTCTGGCCGGTGCCGTATCGGTTGTCGAACATGTGCTTCGTGTTCGCTTCGTTCACGGCGATGATCGGGTACTTGAGTTTCCCTTCGGCCGCGAGCGCACGCAGCCGCACGACGCCCGTCGTCGTCTCTTCCGTGCCGCCGATGATCGCCGGCAGCAGGTCGGTGCGATCCTTGTGCAGCCGCGCGACGATGTCGGCGCCGTCATCCATCGTGCACTGCGGCTTGTGGTCCAGCACGGCGTCGATGTGCCGGTAGTACGTCTCGTTGTCCTCGCCCTTGATCGCGAACGTCGAGATGCCGTACTCGGCGACGAGCGCCGCCGCCACGTCGTCCTGCGTGCTCAGCGGGTTCGACGCGCACAGCGCGATGTCCGCGCCTCCGTCGCGGAGCGCGATCATCAGGTTCGCCGTCTCCGTCGTCACGTGCAGGCATGCGGCGATGCGCAGCCCGTTGAGCGGCTTCTCCTTCGCGAAGCGTGCGCGGATCTGCTCCGTTACCGGCATTTCGCGCGCCGCCCATTCGATGCGGCGGATGCCTTCTTCGCGCAGCCGCAAATCTTTTACGTCGTGCTTGATCGTGTCCGTGGTCAAGGTGTTTCCCTTCCTCCGCTTCTTGACGCGCTCGCTGGCGCCGTTGTTCGATTCTTGAACCGTGCGCCGCCTACTGCGGCGCGCGGATGCGTACGATCTCGGCTCCCTTGCCGCGCCCGCGCAGCCGCGCGAGCGCCCGCCGCACCAGAGCCGAACCGCCGGTGGCGTCACGCCGCGTCGCCGCGCCCTCGATCAGCCGTGCCGCCTCCGCATAGCCGAGCCGCTGATACGCGCGCACCGCCGGCGAGTTCGTCGGGTCGACGCTCAGCACGACATCGCGGCACGTACGCAGCAACAGCTCCGTCACGGCGCTCGTCGTGCACTGCGCATATCGCTGCCCGCGATGCCGTGCGTGCGTGTAGACGTTTCCGACGACGGCGATCGCGCTGGCGCTCGAGATGACGTGCGTGCCCGCGACCGCGATCAGCTCGCCGTCGCGCTCCGCGCCGAAGTAGATCGAGTCCTCGATCTGGCGACCGCTGTAGAACGACGGCACACCGTCGCTACGGTACAGCCGGTTGATCGCGCGTGCATCCGCACCGGTGAGGCGCCGCGCCGGGCCATCGATCGGCTGGAACGTGGATTCCGTCACGTGCATGCGGATCATCGTCTGGCGCTGCTCCAGTTCGAAGTGGCGAAGCATCGTCTCGAGGTGGTGCGGCTCGCATGTCAGGAACGTCTGGCGCGGGCCCGGATGGAGGCTCAGTAGCGCGTCAAGCGCACCGGCCTCGCCCATCGCGAACGTCGCGTTGCCAAGGCCGCCGCGTGAGTGCAGCATCAGGCCCTGGTTGTTCGCGCTGCTCGAAAGCCACCAGTCGGTCTGACGAAACAGCATCGGCTCCAACTGCCCCAGCGCGTACGCGGCGTACGGCCGACGGTGCTCTAGGATGTCGCGGATCTGCTGGCGATCGTGCAGCGCCCGCACGAGGTATTGCGTCGCGTCCGGCATGGCGGCGGAGTTCTGCTCGGCGACGGTCACGACGCACCTCCCGCGCGGCTCGCCGCCGTCGCGACGCGCGCCCGCTCCAGGATCGGCGCCAGATCGCGCTTCGCCTCGTCCGGCACCAGATGCATCGGCGTGATGATCGCTTTCGACAACGCGCTCGCGCACGCGCATGTGCGATCAGGCAGCGCGCCCGCCAGTCCGGCGACGATGCCGCGCGCGGTCGCGACGTTCTGCTGGAGGTTTGCGACGACCATCTCCACCGAGACCATCGCGTGACCGTCGCGCCACGTGTCGTAGTCCGTCACGCAGGCCAGCATCGCATAACAGATGCCGGCTTCGCGTGCGAGCTTCGCCTCCGGCAGCGTCGTCATGCCGATGACGTCCGCGCCCCAGCTGCGGTACAGCTCCGACTCCGCGCGCGTCGAGAACGCCGGCCCCTCAATCACTACCAGCGTGCCGCCCTGGTGCGCCTTTGCGCCCGATGTTCGCGCAGCGCCTTGCAGCGCCGTGCTGAGCGCGGGGCAGAACGGCTGATCGAAGCCGATGTGCGCGACGATGCCGCGTCCGAAGAACGTCGATGCGCGGTCGCCGCGTGTGCGGTCGATGATCTGATCCGGCACGACCATGTGCAGCGGCACGATCTGCTCGCGCAGGCTGCCTACTGCGCTCACCGCCGCGATGTACTCCACGCCGAGCGACGCCAGCGCCCAAATGTTCGCCCGCTGCGGAATATCGCCCGGCAGGATGCGATGCCCGACGCCGTGCCGTGGCAGAAACGCCAGCCGTACGCCGTCAAGCGTACCCAGCACGATGCGGTCCGACGTCGCGCCGAACGGCGTATCGATCGCCACCGTCGCGACGTCCGTGAGCCCCTCGATCTCGTAGAATCCGGAGCCGCCGATGACCGCGAACGTTGCTGTGAGCGTCATCGCGCCACCGCCGCCGGTTCCGTCACGGATGCGATCGCCGCGCCGAAGGGTCGGCGCAGCACGCCGCGTTCGGTGACGATCGCCGTGATCAGTGCAGCCGGCGTCACATCAAACGCTGGATTGCGCGCGATCGTTCCGTCCGGCGCAGTGCGTATCGACGCGAACGACGTGACTTCGTCGCCGTCGCGCTCTTCGATCTCGATCTCGCTGCCGTGCGCGACATTCGTGTCGATCGTGCTGACCGGCGCCACCACGTACAGCGGCACGCCGTGCGCCTGTGCGGCCAACGCGAGCCCGTAGGTGCCGACCTTGTTCGCCGTATCGCCGTTCGCCGCGATCCGATCGGCGCCGACGACGATCGCCTGCACGCGCGCGTGCGCGATCAGCCCCGCCGCTGCGCTATCGACGATCACCTCGTGCGAGATGCCCTCGCGCGCCAGCTCCCACGCCGTCAAGCGCGAGCCCTGTAGCAGCGGCCGCGTTTCGTCAACAAGCACGTTGATCCGCTTGCCCTGCCAATGCGCCGTCTTCACGACGCCCAGGGCGCTGCCGATGCCGCCCGTCGCGAGCGAGCCGGCGTTGCAATGCGTGAGGATCGTCGCTCCCTGCCCGATGAGGGCCGCGCCAAGCTCGCCGCAGCGCGCGTCCGAAGCGATCTGTTCGTCGTGGATGCACACTGCCTCCGCTTCGGCGCGGATGGCATCTCCGCCCGACACGTCGCGTACACGATCGAGCGCCCAGCGCAGGTTCACGGCGGTCGGCCGCGTCGCCGCGAGCTCGTCCGCCGCAACGGCGATGTCATCGCTGCTTCGTGATGCCAGCGCCAACGCGTACGCGGCTGTCACGCCGATCAGCGGCGCGCCGCGCACAGCGAGCCGCCGAATCGCGCTCGCGACCTCGCGCCAATCCGCAGTCTCGATGTAGCGCTCATCGCCGGGCAGCAACGTCTGATCGAGGATGCGCAGCACGCCACTGCGCCACTCGATGGGCCGCACCTGGGGAACGGGCATTCGGGACAAAGAAAAATCTCCGCCGATATGGTGGAGAAGCCTGTGTTCTCTCTCATCTCTCTCGCTCTCGCGAGTCGGATTTGGCACCCGCATTGCGGGTTGCCGGGCTTCGTAGGGCCGATCCCTCCACCACTCTGGATAAGAGTCCGTATTCAGTTGTACGGGCATTGTAGGGGCCGGATCTGGCTCGGGTCAAGCTGACAGCGCTTAGAGGCGCAGGCGTGCAACCGTCATGCTGAACGATCGCTCGAAGCTCACCGCAGTCTCGAAGCCGCCGAACAACTCCTCGATGCGGGGGCGCACGCGCGCCAGCAACTCCGGCATGATCGCTTCCGGGATCTTCCACGCTGACGAGAAGTCGCGCGCTTCCAGCCGCTCCAGCATCCGGCGCGCCGTCGTCGAGCTGTTCCAGCCGGCCACCCGTACGGTCTCGATCGCAGCGCCCATCTCGACCGCCACACGTTCGAACGTCTGCTGCCCGCGCGCATGCGGCTGCGAGCCGCCCATCTCCACGCCCGAAAGTTCGCGCACCGTGCTCTGGATGATGCCGTCCGCTGTGTTGCGGATACCCGGGTGGTCATCTCCGCCCGCTATCGCGACACCGCCCGGCCGCACCAGCGCCAGCGTCGCGCGCACCGTCGCCTCCGGGTGCGGAACGAGGTGCAGTATGTGTACGAACACTGACGCGTCGAACGTGGCGGGGCGAAACGGCGGTTGCGCCGCCTCCGCCAGCATCACGTCGATGTCGCGCCGCTTGCCGAGCAGCACACCTAGCATCGCCGTCGAAATGTCGATGCCCGTGACGCGCACGCCGCGCTCGGTGAGCGGCACGGCGATGCGACCGGTGCCGATGCCTACTTCGACCACCCGTGGTTCTGCGCTTACCTCGCGGGCCAGCGCCGCAATCGCGTCGGCGACGGCGGTGGACACCTTGGCGGGCATCGCGCGCGTCGCGTCGTACACATCGGCCACGCGGTCGAACGATTTCAGGTCACCGCCGCTCATCGCGACACCGCCACGTGCGTGCTCCGGGGATTCATGGACACTACTACAACCTCACCCGGCCGCAACAAGAAACCGCTGTGTCTCTGTGCCTCTGTGGTGAAAACTCAGACATTAAACAGAATATTCAGGCAGTCCCCGTCCTGCACGACGTACGTCTTGCCCTCTTGCCGCACCTGCCCGCGCTTCTTCGCCTCGGGATAGCCGTTCGCGGCGATCAGGTCATCGCACCCGACGACTTCCGCGCGAATGAAACCGCGTTCGAGGTCGGTGTGAATCTTGCCTGCGGCGCCAGGCGCCATCTCGCCGCTCGCGACGTTCCACGCCCGGCACTCGTCGGGGCCGACGGTGAAGAACGAGATCAAGCCCGTCAGCGCGTACGACATGCGGATCATCCGGTCGAGGCCCGGCTCCTTGATGCCGAGATCGTTGCGGAACTCCGCCGCATCCTCGTCCGACATCTGCGCCAGCTCTTGCTCGATCTTCCCGGCGATCGCCGCGATGTCGGTCTTCGTCGCGGAGAACTTCGCGCCGAACTCTGCCTCGATCTCGCTGGCGCGGGCCGCGTCGTCGTCGGCGATATTCAGCACGATGAGCAGCGGCTTGTCGGTGAGGAATTGGTAGTTGACCAGCATCTTCGCCTCTTCGTCGCTGATCTCCTGCGCGCGCAGCGGCTTGTCCGACTCGAGCCCCGTCTTCAGCCGCTGTAGCAGCGTCTTCTCGCGCTCGGCCACGTCGCGCTCCGCCATCTTCACGGACCGCATCGAGGATTCGATGCGCTCCAGCCGCTTCTCGATGAACGCCGCATCCGCGAACGTCAGCTCCAGCTCCATCGCCGCGATGTCGCGCGCCGCGTCGATCGTCACCTGCGGATGCGGCACCGTCTCGTCCTCGAACGCGCGCACGACGTGGATCAGCGCGTCGCAGCGGGCCAGCTGCGCCAGGAACTGCGCGCCCGGCCCCTGCCCGTCGGAGAACGCCTCGCCCGGGAAGTCGATGTAGCGGATATCCGCCAGCGTGAACTTCTTCGGCTCGAATAGCTTCGCCAACGCGTCCAACCGCGCATCGGGCACCTTCACCACGCCGATGTTCGGCTGCACGCCCGCGCCGTACGCGCCCGTCTGCGCGTTTCCCTTCGTCACGGCGTTAAAGATCGTCGTTTTGCCAGATCGCTGAAAGCCAATAATGCCAAGGTCCATGGCTCAGGGTATCGAGGTGCTCGCCCGCAT
>JANXYW010000011.1 GCA_025355835.1 Chloroflexota bacterium | reverse complement strand
CGTAGGGACGCAGCTTTAGCTCCGTCCAACGCTCCTTGGATGGAGCAACTCCCGCGTGATCGGAGACCGCGCGGGCTGAAAAGCCCGCGCTACGACTGGCGTTACGACTCGCGCTTGGAAGTCGAGATGGAGGGCCGCCATGCCAGACACGCCACGCATCGCAGTCATCGGCGCCGGATGGGCGGCACGGATCGCGCATCTGCCCGCGTACGCAGCCAACAGCGTCACGCCGGTCGCGATTGCTGATCTGAATGAGCTCGTTGCTGCTGACCAGGCGAAGCGGCAAAAGATTCCCAACGTGTACACCGACTGGCGGGAGATGATCGCGAAGGAGAAGCCCGACGCGGTCAGCGTCTGCGTGCCGAACGTCTACCATCGCGAACTTGTGCTGGGCTGCCTCGAGGCGGGCATCCACGTGCTGTGCGAGAAGCCGCTGGCGACGAGCGTCGCCGAAGCGGAAGAGATGTTCGCGGCAGCCGACAGGGCCGGGAAGTTCTTGATGGCGGCGCAGAACTGGCGCTGGAACGAGAACTCGCGCGCGATCCGCCGCATCGTCGATAGCGGCGACATGGGCGACGTCTACTACGCCGAGGCGACGGCGCTGCGGCGGATGGGTATCCCCACGTGGGGCATGTTCCACTACAAGCAGCACTCGCACGGCGGCGCGCTGCTCGATGTCGGCGTGCACATGCTCGACCTCGCGGTGTACCTCATGGATAACCCGAAGCCGGTGCGCGTCTCAGCGCAGATGGCGGCGAAGTTCGGCAAGCGGCCCGAGGTCGCCAAGCAGCTCCGCAACGCGTGGGATCCAGCGAAGTTCGATGTCGAGGACTTCGCCGTCGCGCTCGTGCACTTCGACAACGCGGCGACACTGCTGCTGCGCGCATCGTGGGCGACGCACATCGACGCAGAGACGTTCTCCGTCCGTCTCTGCGGCACCGAGGCGGGCGCGACGACGACACCGCCGATGGTCTACCGCGACCACGCCGGCATCCCGGTCGACGAGAAGTTGCAAGTGCAGGCCGCCGACTGGACGGCGTCGTACACGCGCGAGATCGCGCACTGGCTGAAGGTCGTGCGGGGCGAAGCGAAGCCGATGGTGAAGCCGGAAGAGACGCTCAATGTGCAGCGCATCATCGACGCCGCCTACCGTTCGGCGGAAGAGGGGCGCGAGATCGAGTGTAGGTAGAACGTTGTGAGCATGGCAATGGATCGTCGTCGGCCGACTCACAGCCGGGGACGGCTGTGCCACTCTCGATTTCGTCGTAGGGGCGCAACCCGTTGCGCTCGCGCCCGGGCCTTCGCCCATTGCGCGTACGCCACGCCAACCCATCGTTCGCTCCCCCTCTCCACGTCGTGGAGAGGGATGGCCGAAGGCCGGGGTGAGGTGCCCGAAACGCTCACCCGCGCCACGTGCCGCGCGCCACGGCCGGCACGAAATCGCCCAACTCCGTCGGAAACGCGATCGTGCGGCCCTCTTCGGCCGACTTGTAGCACGCCATCAGTACCTCCGTGACGGCGAGACCGTCGTGCCAGTTCTCGTCGGGCATACGGCCCGCGAGGAACGCCTGCACCATGTGGCGATTCTCCGCCGTGTACCCGTAGACGGATGGCTCGTCGGCAATGACGGGCATCAGGCCTTGTTCGGAGTTCTGCTTCTCGACGAGATCTTCGCCCGCCTCGCCGCGAATTTTTCGGCTCAGGAAGACGGTGAGGTCCGTTGTCAGGCTGTCGACTTGCATCGAGTACTCGGGTCCAAGCAGTTCGGCGCGCAATCGCAGCGCGGGGCCGACGTAGCTCCACGACGTTGTCGCTTCGACGAGCAGCTTCTCGCCGCCGGGCGCGCGCAGCGACACCGCCGCACGCGCGAAATCTTCCGACGGCGCGCGGCCGTAGTCCACCTGCCCGCCGGACATCTCCTTCAGCAACTCGACGTACTCCGGCCGCGTCCACTTGAGCGACGCGATCTGCGCGTTCACGTCTTCGACCACGAGCGCCGTTCGCGACTCGCCCGGCGCGCTGAGCAAGAAGCGCGCAGCCTCGTAGCTGTGGCAAAGCATGTCGTTGAGAACGCCGCCGCCCTGTCGCTCGCCGCTCCAGAACCACGGCATGTGGGGGCCGCTGTGCTCTTCTGCTGCGCGCGCGAGATACGGTCGCCCGGCGATCGGGGCAGCACGCCGCCAGATGATCTCCTTGCCGCGCACGATCGCTGGCTCGAACACCTGATTCTCGAGATAGCCGTGCAGCAACGGCGTCGACTCGATCAGCTCCAGCACGCGCCGTGCTTCCGCGAGATTGCGCGCCAGCGGCTTCTCGCACGCGACGCCGATAAGGCTGCCTTTGCCGCCCTTGACGGCGTCGACGATCTCTTCGACGACTGCCACGCGCGTGTCGTTCGTCGTAGCGATCCACAGCGCATCGACGTTCGGGTCGGTGATCAGCTCGGTTATCGAGCCGTGGATCGCTGCGTTGCCGACGCCGAGATCGTGCGCCGACGCCGCCAGCAGCTCCGCGTTCGAGCGCGTCGGGCTGAATACTCCGGCGACGAAGCAGTCGCGCACGCCGACGAGGCTGGCGACGTGAAACCGGTTCATAAACCCCGCGCCGACAAACCCGATCCCCAACGGCTTCGCCATGATCTGCCTCCGACGTGCTTCGTACTCGACGCGTCATTCTGCGCGGATTGCCGGCGTGGCGCCACGTTTCGGCGATCAACAGCGATCGTCACGTAGGGTCACGGCGCGCCGTGCCCTCTTCGTACGATGCACAATCCTGTTTTTCCGCGCTATCTTCGGCACGTACTGAAAACCGCCTCGCTACTACACGACGCGCTGTCTACACTCCGGTACACCGATTGCAGCACGAGGAGAACGCACATGGCCGCTGACGCGCCGCGCATCGATTGGGACGCGATCACCGAAGAGGCGACACGGCTGCTGTCGGACTTCATCCGCATCGACACGTCGAACCCGCCGGGGCGAGAGCTGGCGGCGTGCGAGTGGCTGGCCGGGTTGCTGCGGGCGGAGGGCATCGACGACATCGCGTTCTACGACGCGTCGGACGCGCGCGAGCACGGCGCCGAGCGCATGAACATGACGGCGACGATGGCCGGCGACGGCACGAAGCCGCCGTTGATCCTGCTGAGCCACACCGACGTCGTGCCGGTCGAGCGCCAGTACTGGGACTTCGAGCCGTTTTCGGGCGCGGTCGTTGACGGCGTGATATACGGGCGCGGCGCGCTTGACATGAAGTCGATGGGCATCATGGAGCTGATGGCGATGTTCATCATCAAGCGCCACAAGCTGCCGCACACGCGCGACATCACCTACATGGCGCTGGCCGACGAGGAGGCCGGCGGTGCGTGGGGCATCGACTGGATCGAGGCGCACCACCCGGAGCTGCTGGACGCGGAGTACGTGATCAACGAAGGCGGCTGGGGCACGGCCGAGGTGTTCGGCGTGCGGCGTCCCGCGTTCAACTGCTCGATCAGCGAGAAGGGGCCGCTCTGGTTGAAGCTTATTGCTGAAGGACGGCC
>JANXYW010000343.1 GCA_025355835.1 Chloroflexota bacterium | reverse complement strand
GCCGCCTCGCGAGCCGGAGCAGGAGTCGTACGCGAAGATCCTGCGCGGCGTGCTCGTACCCGCGGCGTCAGATGTGCTCGTCGCGACGGAGGTGTCGCGCCGCGTGAACTCCGTGAAGAACGACGATGCGGAATGCCTCGCCCCGGCGAACGACGCCGAGATCGCCGAGGCGCCGCGGTTGTTTTGACTGCGCCGCGCGGGGGCACGATCCGCGAAGAACAAGAAGGCCCCGAAGGTTGATGAGGTGAGCGATTCGGGGGTGCGACTCGTCGGACGATGGCTGCCCCTGCGCTTTGCTACCCCTCCATCCTTACGATACCCCTCGTGCCGTCCACCGTGATCATGGAGCCATCCACGATCATCTTGGTCGCCACCTGCGTCGCCACCACGCACGGGATGGCGTACTCGCGGGCGCAGATTGCCGAGTGCGAAAGCACGCCACCGGAGTCCGTGACCACGGCTGCTGCGATCGCGAACAACGGCGTCCAGGGCGGCGCTGTTGTGGTGCAGACGAGAATTTCGCCGGGCTGCAGTCGCTCCGCCTCGCTGAGGTCTTTGAGCACACGCGCCCGCGCCGTCACCACGCCCTTGCTGGCGGCCTGCCCTTTGATCTCGCGTCCTTCGATACTCGGCGGGGCGAGGCCGAAGAAGAGGGTCAAGAGCGCGACTGCCTCCGGCGGCATTTGAGACATATCCGGCGGTGAACCGATGAAGGGCGGCGGCGTCAACGCACTCCAATCCGCAAAGTCCGCCTGCCGCTTCTCAGCCGTCGCTTTGAGCTGTGGCGTGGGGCTGTGTGCCGCCTGCTTGAGCTCCGCGCTGTTGAAGAAAAAGACCTGGTCGGGACTGCCCAGCGCGCCCGCGGCGACGAGCTTGCGGCCCAGCGCCAGGAACGGCACGCGCAGAGAGCCCACCGTGATCAGCTGCCACAGAGCGCGGCCTTCGCTGATCGGTACGTGCACCTGGCACGTTGCCAGCATCGCGCGGAACTGGGGCAGCTTGCCCGCGCTGAGGCGGGCCTCGACGTCTCTCACCGTTTCTTCACGCTGCTCGACGGCGCGGCGATGCGCCGTCGCTGGTGAGCGCTGGGGGTCAGCGATGTAGTGGCTGATCAGCGTCAGTGGCAGGCGAGGATTCTCCGACCAGGTTGGCCTCTCCAACAGCCCCCAGCTGTCGACGCGCCAACCGTAGCTGTCCAGGTACGAGCGAAACTGCGCCATGAAATCGGCGCCTCCCTCGACCGACGCAAGCGAATCGAACTGGCCGCGCCGCAGCGCCTCGGCGACCGCCGGACGTGATGCCGCCTCTTCCGCCAGCTGGCTCAGGCCGGCGCCGGCCGCCGCCGTACCGTTTTCGAAGCCCTGAAGCAGCGTGGCGGCAAGTTGCGGTCCATCCGGGCCCAGCGCGCTCTGGAGGAACTCGACGAAGCCGAAGGTCGGCCCCATGAACGCGCTAATGGGCTTCATGGTGTAGCCAAAGCCGGTCACCGCCTGTGCCATGATGCCTTCGAGCGCGTCGCCAAGCTCTGTCAAGCTCATGCTCTCATAGTTCCCGCCGCGAACGCGCTCGCAGATCTCCGTTATCCGCGGCAGATAGTCGTTCGTCCAGACATCGAGGACGCCCCGCGCCAGGATCTCCGGAGAAGGCGGCCGAGGCGTGGGGACGGTCGAATAGCCGTAGCCGTTGACGTATGCCATGCGGGCGCCCATGTACGTGCTGAACATCCGACCCCAGAATTCTCCAACTAGCTGGCACATGGGAGCGGGCAGGTGCATGGGGTCGAAGAGCCATGACATCTGACCGTCGGCCGGATCCTCCCAGGTCACACTGAAGTCGTCCTTGAAGCTCGACACCATGATGTTTCCTCGATTTCTTGCGGGCCAGGTAGAAGAGATGGGCGGAGGTTGGTTCTTGTTACTCGCGATTTTTCGATCAGTCTACAGCCTGACGCATTCGGGGCAAGAATCCCGCCCCGCCACTACGGTTCGTTGCCTGTGACGTTGCCTTCGGCGTCGGTGGTAAGTTTGCCCTTGCTCATGTCGAGCATGACGAGCGTGTTGCCCCAGGGATCCGCGACGACAGCGCACTTGCCGATCGCGATATCGAACAGGCCGGCGACGATCCGAGCGCCGGACTCGACAAAGCGCTGCGCGGCCGACTCCACCGACGCGACGAGTAAGTCAATCTGCAATGGATCTGCTTCGGTGTGGATGACGATTTCGGCGTCGGAGTCCGGCATGCCGAGGCCAGCGGCGGTGGCGGTTCGCTAGTTCAGGACGTGGCCAAGCGCGTCGCGATAGAACGCGAGGCCGGCATCGAGATCGGCGACCGGAACGCGGATGCAGTCGACGTTGCGGAAAAGCGGTGTGGTGTTGGGCATGTGACGCCTCACGGAGACGGGCGGCCACACAGGGTCGCCCTTACAGCCCAGCTACTTCGAGATCAGCATGTCGAGTTCTTCGATGAGGGCGCGTTGTTGCGGCGACTCGAAGGCTTTTCGGGCGGGTTCGAGCGTCTCGACGAGCCACTCGGCGATGCCGTTCTTGAGGTCGGCGGGATGGAGGGCGCCGGCGAGGTAGGCCTGATCGGTTTCTTCGGGCGACGTAAAGTTGAGGTCGCCGCCGTGGTCGGCGGTGCGGGCGATGCGGAACTCGCCGTCACGGGCGAAGATCAGCTTACGCGCCCAATCGAGCATCGGATTGAACTGCACGGAGTCGGGCGGACAGAACGCCTTGCGGACTTTCGCGCGGATCTCGTCGGGCGAATCGTGCACGAAGAGTGCGGAGTTGCGGTCGGACTTGCTCATCTTCATCGACGCCCAGAAGTCGCTGAGGTCGCCTTCGGGCGGCGGCCACGTGTTCGGCTTCTTGAGCCCGAGCAGCAGCGGGTGATGGACGCAGATCGGCTTGATCTGCGCGCCCTTCGCGTCGAGCAGCGGCGTCACTTTCATCTTCGATGCGACATCGCGCGCGATGACGTGCGCTTTGCGCTGGTCCATGCCGGCGTGCGCAATGTTGACGCCCATCATGAAGATGTCGGCGACCTGCATGCCCGGGTAGAGCATCTTCGCGAAGTCGACGGAGTCCCCTTCTTTGCGGCCGAGGATGGTGATGCTGCGCTGCATGCGGGCCAGCGTCGTATTCTTCGCGACGTCGATGAGCGTGGCCCAGTACTGATCGTTGTTGTGGTAGAGGTCCGTACCCAGCACGAAGTTGAGCTTCGACGGATCGCCGCCGACGCAACGGAATGACGCCTTCAGCCCCTCGGCGAAGTAGCCGAGCGCAATGCGGCGGATCGTCTCGCGATCTCCGCCGAGCTTGTCGTTGATCCACGAGTGCCAGTCGGCCAAAAAGATCGTGCAGTTGACGCCGGCATCGACGAAGTCCTTGACCTTGCCCATGCAGACGAGGCCGGTACCGAGGTGAATCTTGCCCGAGATCTCGAAGCCGATGTAGTGCCGCAGCGGCGTGCCGGACGCGACGAGGCGATCGAGATCCTCGCGCGTGAGAACTTCGTCGAGATTGCGGGCGATGAGCTGTGCGGCGTCAGTCATGTGGCACAGTGTCGCGCGCAACGCCACGCGGCGCAAAGCTGACCGGCTTTTTCACCGCAGAGCCGCGGAGAGCGCAGGGAAGGGATGGGGGCCGGCGTCGCGCGTGCGGCGTGGGGGCACGGCGCGCCGTGCCCTCCCCGGTCGCAGCCGAGAGCACCTCAAGAGACGATGCAGTCCCGCGTAGGGGCGATCCGCAGAGCGCCCGTGTCGTGCTGGCTCCGATGATCGCAATAGCGCGCGTCGGTTCTCACCACAGAGGGAGCGGAGGTCACAGCGGTCGGAGACGTGCACGGCTTCGGGCAGGACGAACGGCTATTCGTGAACACGATGCCTATGTCGGCCAGATCGAGGATGCTGATCGATTGTCCGGCGAACTGCTTGTCGCGCTCGGGGGGCGGAACGGATTTGTTGAAGTTGCGCGCGACGTCGGCGAGATCGAAGATCGACACGACGCCGTCGCAACGATACGATATGCGACGGTCGGCAGAATTGACTGGCTGTGGTGGGAGCCGGCGGACAGCGAGAGAGAGCGATGATGGCACAGCACAAGTTCAGATTCGGCGTACAGACGTCCAGCGGGCGCACGGGCGAGGAGTGGGTGGAAAAGGCGCGGCGAGTCGAGGGCCTCGGATATTCCACGCTGCTGATCCCTGATCACTTTGGCGACCAGTTGGCGCCGATGCCGGCGATGATGGCCGCCGCCTCAGCGACGACGACGTTGCGCGTAGGCGGACTGGTGCTGGACAACGACTACAAGCACCCGGTCGTACATGCCAAGGAAGCAGCGACGATCGACGTCTTGTCCGGCGGGCGGATGGAGTTCGGCCTGGGCGCGGGATGGATGCGCACGGACTACGATGCGGCCGGCATGACGTACGACACCCCGGGCGTGCGGATCAGCCGCTTCAAAGAAGGCCTGGCAATCATCAAGGGGCTGTTCGCCGATGGCCCAGTGGACTTTAGCGGCACGTACTACACGATCGTCAATCACGAGGGCACGCCGAAGCCGGTGCAGAAGCCAATCCCGATTCTGGTCGGCGGCGGCGGCAAGCGCGTACTTTCGATCGCCGCGCGCGAGGCGCAGATCGTCGGCATCAACTTCAATCTCGAGCAGGGCGCGGTGAATCGCTCGACGATGCAGACCGGCGGCGCCGATTCGACGGACGAAAAGATTAGCTGGATTCGCGCGGCAGCGGGCGCGCGCTTCGACGAACTGGAGCTGAACGTCACGGTGTTCGTCGCCGTCGTCACGGACGACCAGGCGGCGATGGCGGAGCGCGTTGCGCCGGGCTTCGGTATGTCGCCGGCGGAGGTGCTCGATTCGCCGCACGCGCTGATCGGCAACGTCGATCAGATCTGCGAGTCGCTGCAGGCCCGGCGCGAGCTCTACGGCATCAGCTACATCGCGTTTTCCGGTGATGGGTTCGAGCGCCTCGCGCCGGTCGTGGCACGGCTGGCGGGGAAGTAGCGGCGGGCGGTCAGCTTGTCAGCCGCTCAGCCTGTAGGCAGGCCAGTCGAATGGCAGCGGCGAGCGTTTCGGCCACCTCACCTCCGGCCTTTGGCCACCTCCTCTCCACGTCGTGGAGAGGAGGATCGGATGGCGTTAGTTCCGGATCTCATCATCGATGCTTGGTCGGCGTGGCATCTGTGATGCTGGCGCGATTTGGGAACGCGGGCTGAAGGCCCGCTTTTAGAAGTGGGTTTCAAGCTGCGCTCCGATGCGCGCGTTCGCCTTCTGCTTCTATGTGCCACCATGCATAGGTGATGATGAATCGCGGTGGCGCGGGGCCGGGAGCGGGCATGTCGCACGGGCTGTTGGGCGAGCGGGCTCGGCCTCGGGCGAGCTCGTGGGCGATCTTGCGGCGCGTCGCGGCCATCTTCCGGCCGTATCGGATTTCCGTACTGGCGCTGCTAGCGACGGTCACGGCCTCGGCGCTGATCGGACTGGCGCCTCCGCTGCTGTTCGCGGCGATCATCGACAACATCAGCAAGACGAAGGACGCGCATCGTGTCGATATCGATGCGCTGCTGATCTTCGCCGCCGTGCTCGTCAGCGCGCTCCTCAGCGTGGTGCAGTCCTACCTCAACAATCGCGTCGGCCAGGGGGTGATGTATGACATGCGCAATCACCTCTACGCGCACCTACAGAAGATGTCCCTGCGCTTCTTCACCTCGACGCGCAGCGGCGAGATCCTGTCGCGGCTGAACAACGATGTCGGCGGCATCCAGGACGCCGTCACGAACAGCTTCACCAGCGTCTTCTCTAACTTAATCATCGTCGTCACGACGGTCGTGTTGATGGCGTTTTTGGACTGGCGCCTGACGATCTTTTCGCTGGCGGCGCTACCACTGTTCATCATCCCGACGCGCATTGTCGGCGGCGTGCAACGGCGATTGCTCGCGCGCACGCAAGAGCGCGTCGGCGACATGAATGCGCAGATGCAGGAGACACTTTCGGTCAACGGGGCGCTGCTCACGAAGATCTTCGGCCGGCAGTCGTACGAGTACGCGCGCTTCGACCACACGAATCGCGACGTGCGCGATCTGACGTTCCGGCGGCTGATGACGGGGCGCTGGTTCTTCATGCTGCTCGGCCTGTTCGGCAGCCTCGCGCCGGCGCTGGTCTACTGGTACGGCGGCAAGCAGGTGATCTCCGGCAATCTGTCGGCAGGCAACGTCGTCGCATTCGCGGCGCTGGTGACGCGCATCTTTTCGCCGGTGACGCAGCTGCTATCGGTGTGGATCACGGTGCAGAGCTCGCTGGCGCTGTTCGAGCGCGTGTTCGATTACGGCGATCAGCCGCCCGACATCGTCGAGTCGCCGCATGCGGTGGCGCTCGCGCGTCCTGCGGGGCGCGTCGCGTACGAGCACATCAACTTCTCGTACGGCGACGACATCCCGGCGCTAGCGGATGTCTCGATCGAGATCCCGCCGGGGCAGTCGGCGGCGCTCGTCGGCCCCTCAGGCGCAGGCAAGACGACGATCACGTACCTGCTGCCGCGACTGTACGACGCCGACGCCGGCCGCGTGCTGATCGACGGCCACGACGTGCGCGACATTACGCTGGCATCGCTCAGCGATGCGATCGGCGTCGTGACGCAGGAGCCGTACCTGTTCCACGCGTCGATCCGCGACAACATCCGCTACGCGCGTCCGGAGGCGACGGACGATGAGGTGCACGCCGCGGCGCGTGCCGCGTACATCCACGAATTCGTCGACGGGCTGCCGCGCGGCTACGACACAATCGTCGGCGAGCGCGGCTATCGTCTCTCGGGCGGCGAGAAGCAGCGCGTCGCGATCGCGCGCGCTGTGCTGAAGGACGCGCCAATCCTCATTCTCGACGAAGCGACGTCGTCGCTCGATTCGCACTCCGAGCGCGTGATCCAGCTCGCGCTGGAAGATCTGGCGCGCGGGCGCACGACGCTGATCATCGCGCACCGGCTCAGCACGATCCTGCGCGCGGATGAGATCTTCGTCGTCGATGGCGGCCGCATCGTAGAGCGCGGCAAGCACGACGCGTTGCTTGCGCGCGGCGGGCTCTACGCATCGCTGTACCGTCAGCAGTTCTCGGGTGACGGAGCAGCGCCGACGCGGGACGATGGTGTGGTCGCGGCGGGTTAGGCTGGTCAGCTTGCCACGCGGTCAGCGTGTCAGCTTCTCGCAGATGGCACATCGTGCCAGCCGATCACCTCGCCCCCGGCCTTCGGCCACCCCTCTCCGCTACGGGCCGTAGGCACGACGTGGCGAGGGGCATCGGATGGTCGTTTGTCCTTCGCATGTGACGCGCGGTGCCCGTGGGGACGCGGGCGGAGTACCCGCGCTCGTCACGAACAGTTCATCCGGTTCACCACAGTGTCTTGCGGCGGCCCGTCTGGCGAGCGGCATCGTGGGGGATTATGCTGCGAGTCTACGGGCGGGCACTCCCGTAGACGCACGCCTACTGAGGGAGGACACGTGACGACGACCGAGATCGGGCGGGCGAAATCGCCCGCTGAGTTTCCGATTGCGTGGGACGACCCGGCGCAGGAGCAAGCGCACTGGTTCCAGGACGTGATGCACAACCCGCTGCCGGTCACGCCGCTCACCGCGACGTTCTTCCAGCCGGCGTTCGCGGAAGGCGCAGGTCGATCGATGGCGCTGTTGATGCTGCCGATTAGCGGACTAGGCGTGTCAATCCAGAACGGGTACGTCTACTTGTCGCCCATTCCGATTTCGTTCGACATGGCCGTGATCGAAGCGCGCTTGATCGAGACACAGCGCGTGACGATGGAGCTGGCGCCGACGGTGCTTCGCGACTGGCGAGAGACCTTCGAGCCGCAGGTGCAGGAGCGCGCCCGGAAGATCCTCGATTTCGACTACGACGGCAGCTCCGCGCAACAGGTAGCGCGCTTCATCGTGGATCGGCGTGCGGATCTGGTGGATGTGTGGGACATCCACATGCGGGTCAACCTTCCGCCGATGAACGCGGTGTTTGCGTTGGAAGAAGCGATCGGCGCGGCACTGGGTGCGGAGGGCGTCACGCTATCGCGCCAGCTATTGCAAGGCTTCGACAACAAGTCGGTCGAGACGGGTCGCGCGTTGTGGGATCTCAGCCGCTGGGTGCGGGCCGACGACGCGCTCAAGTCGGTCGTGCTGGCATCGCGCGTGCGAAACGGCGCTTTGGAGATCCAGCCTCATCCCAAGTCCGGCGAGTTCGAGACGCGACTGCGGGCGTTCCTCGATGCCTACGGCTGGCGATCCGATCTGTTCTTCGAAATCGGCCACAAGTCGTGGCACGAGGATCCGTCGACGCCGCTGACGCAATTGAAGGGGTACATCGCGAAGGACGACGCGCAGGATCCGTTCGCCGCGCACGCCGCCCACGCCGAACGCCGCGATCGCCTCTCGGACGAGCTGGAGGCGCGGCTGCCGGACGAGTTGCGGCTGGTGTTCCGCGGCCTGCTACCGATGGCGCAGCAGTACGTTCCGATCGCCGAAGACCACAACTTCTCCATCGATCAAGGGTTCACGGCGGTGATGCGCCACGGCGTGCTGGAACTGGCAAAGAAGCTGGTTGCGGACAAGCTGCTCGCGGATCCGGAGGACGTGTTCTATCTGACGTACGATGAGATCTGCGGCATCGCTGACGGTGCGCCTTCCCCAACGATGAGCCGCGACGTACCGGGGCGGCGACGCGAGCATGGGCGGCAGGCGTCGCTGCAAGCGCCTCAGTTTATCGGGACGCCGCCGCCCGAAGATGCGCCGCCGGATCCGATGTTGACGAAGTTCTTCGGCGTGGGGCTGCTGCCATCGGAGGATGCGAACGTCATCACGGGCCACCCGTGCTCTTCCGGCGTCGTCACCGGCATCGCGAAAATCGTGCTGACGCTGGATGACGCGGGCAAGCTGCTTCCCGGCGATGTGCTGGTCTGCCGCATGACGATGCCCGCCTGGACGCCGCTCTTCGGCGTCGCCGCCGCCGTCGTCGCCGACAGCGGCGGGCCGCTTTCGCACTGCGCGATCGTCGCGCGCGAGTACGGGATCCCGTGCATCGCGGGCACCGTGAATGGCACGAGCGTGCTTCGAGACGGCATGCGCGTGCGCGTCGACGGCAGCACGGGCGTCGCGACGGTGCTCAGTGACAAGACGCGCGGATGACGCCCATCGGTTCTCACCACAGAGATCACGAAGGCGGCCTGGCTGGGTGGACGACCGCTGCGGTGCTGATCGCGAGCCCCCGATGATGCCGTCGCGGCGATCCGCGCGATGAGCGCAATGACGCCGCGCCGCTCGGGCCTGCCGCTGCTGCTCGCGGTTTCGTCGCTCGGCGCCGTGCTGGCGCCGCTGAATTCGACGATGATCGCAGTGGCGCTGCCCGAGATTCGGCACGAGTTCGGGCTGAGCCATGCGACAGCGGGATGGCTGATCTCCGGCTACCTGATCGCGATGGCGGTTGCGCAACCGCTGGGCGGGCGGCTGGGCGATCAGGTCGGCCGCATCCGCGTCTTCCGCACCGGCTTGCTTGCGTTCCTCGTCCTATCGATCGGCGCGATGCTCGCACCAACGTTCGCGCTGCTCGTCGCGTTTCGCATGGCGCAGGCCGTCGCCGGCGCCGTGCTCATCCCGAACGGCATGGCAATGCTTCGGACGGGCGCGCCGCCGGAGCGCCTTGGCCGGCTCAACGGCATCAACGGGTCGATCTTGTCCGCCGCGGCGGCGAGCGGACCACTGCTGGGCGCAGCGGCGCTGGCGCTGGGTTCGTGGCGCCTGGTCTTCCTGCTCAGCCTGCCGTTTCCGATCGCGGCGCTGATCCTGCTGCCGCGGCTTCATCTCGAAGAAGTTCGCACGACCGTTCGCGCGCCGGTCGACTGGCTGGGAACCGCGCTGTTCGTTGGCCTGTTGGGTGGCGTCACGCTCCAGCTGTCGGTGCTGCGCGACGGCGAGGATCCGGCAACGTCGGCCGTGCGATGGCTGGCCGTCGTCGCGGTCGGCGCGGCGTTCATCTGGCGTCAATGGGTGACGCCAGCACCCGCCGCAGAGTGGCGTCTGTTCCGCGCCCGGTCGTTCAGCGCGGCGACGGCGTTCGTGCTGCTGACGAACCTGACGATGTACACGACGCTGCTGATGATTCCGTTCTTTGTGAAGGACGTGCAGGGCAAGAGCACACAACTCTCGGGCCTGCTGCTTGGCGCGATGTCGATCTGCGTCGCGATCATCGCGCCCCTAGGTGGACGCCTGTCGGACGCGTTCGGCCGCCGGCCGCTATCGCTCGCAGGATCGGCGCTCGCGCTCGTCGGCGCGATAGCGCTGCTCGCGGTGCTGCGTACCGATGCCTCGGCGATATCGCTGGCGGCGTGCCTCGGTGTACTCGGCGTCGGTCTGGGTCTCGGCACCGGCCCCAGCGTGACCGCCGCGATCGAGTCGGCGCCGGTGGGCCTCGCCGGGTCGGCCTCAGGCACAAGTTCGATGATGCGCTACATCGGTGGCATTTTGGGTGCCGGCCTACTCGCCGGCGTCCTCAGCGACGGCGCCGGCGGCCACGCAGATGTCGCAACGTTCAGATTCGTCGGCCTGGTGGTCGTCGCGACAGCCGCGCTAGCCTGCGCCGCAGCCGCATTCCTGCACACGTTCCCGCCAACCGTGATCACATCCGTGGATGACGACGCCGCCGCGCACACGCCGCCTCGCCCGCTTCGCATGCAGGCGAAAGACGCAGGCTAGCGCGGCCGCCACACGGGCGAGCGGCCATGGCACTTCAATCTCGAGTGTTGCCGGGCTGAGACGCCGCCCCCGCGATTGCAGACCGGTGCCTTATCCGAGGATTCTACGATGACGCGGTGCCTAGAGGGAGGAGGCGGACGGCGTCCGAAGCACGATGTCCTCATAGTGTCCGCGACGAAAGGCCCGCTCCGTTACGCTGCGGCCAGGCGTTCTGAGTCGGGAAGAGCGTCTCCGCGGGAAAAATGCGTCGGTGCGTGCTGCTGGTAGAGGAACAAGACGAGACTGCGCCGCGCTTGTTCCGGCAGGACGACGAATTCAGCGCCATACCGAAACCCTGCGCCGTGCGAGCGTGCCGTCCCTACCTTGACTTGTGCGCCGACGGATTGACCGGGCGCCAACTCGAAACGCAAGTCGACGACAGCACCCCGTTGAAGTGCGAGCGGCGAGATGAAGCCGGCGCCAAGGCCGGAGAGATCCTCGACCCGCGCCGGCGCCGAGATCGCCCCGTTGGAGACGACGGCCCGCAGGTCGACGCCGAAGCGGTACAGCTGGCGGCGATGATGACGCCGCATGATCGTCCGCGCCAGCGACGCGATCATGCCGGCATTGTAGAGCGCCCAAACGATGGTGACGGCGAGAGAGACCCCGCTTAGCGCCCATACGGCCCCGGTTTCGTAACCAGCCGTTGCCCAGATCACGGCCGCCAAACTCCCGATACCTGCCACGATCTGCCAGCGAATCAGCCGCAGGTTGGCGAATCGATGGTCTTGGCCGTCGCCGCTCTTCGGCGTGACGTTGAATTTCAACTCGCCGGGCCAAACGAGCGATGCCATGGCCTTCACGGCGATCGTCATTTTGGCGAAGTGAAACCGCTCACTCTGAAAGTATGGGTTCGTGCCGGCCGTCAGTAGGCGGTTCGTGACAACACCGAGCGTATAGTACGGCACGAACCGATAAAGCAGGTTCCACCCCATGTTGGTCATCGGTAGCGCGCCAACGCTCAACGCGATGATGGGCGTCACCAGGTAGATCAGCTTGGGTAGATACTCGAACACGTAGGCGACGCTGGTGAAGTACGCCAAGCGTTGACGCCAGTTCAATCCGCGTTTCGCGAGCGGGTTGTCTTGGCGGAAGATCTGCATCGCGCCCTGCGTCCATCGAAGGCGTTGGCCGAGGAACGCCTCGGCATCATCCGGGGCGATGCCTACGGCCAACTCCTCGTCGTGATAGGCGCTCTTCCAGCCGGCCGCATGCAAGCTCATCGTTGTGTGCATGTCCTCAGTAACGGTTCGAGTATCAACGCCACCGATGCCGATGAGCGCCTCGCGCCGTATGACGGCGCCAGAACCACACCAGAAAACTGCGTTCCATCGATCCTTGCCGGGCAGGATCGCGTCGTAAAACACGGACTGCTCATGCCACGGGGATTGGCCGCGCGAGCGGACTGACCTCGCGTGCTGGAATGAGTCGAGGTTGTAATACGACTGTGGCGCCTGGGCGAGCGCGACCTTCGGATCGTCAAAATAGCCGAGCAGCGTGGTAAGGAAGTGCTTGAAGGGCGCGTGGTCAGCATCAAAGAAGGCGATGAATTCCCCGGACGTCGCCGGGAGAGCGGCGTTGATATTGCCTGCCTTTGCGCCCCGGGTGTTGGCGCGCGTCAGGTACTGCACGCCAAGCTGATCGCAGAGTGCTTTTACCTCCGCGCGGCGCCCGTCATCGAGGACATAGTTCTTGTGGGGATAATCCATTGCGGTGACTGCGGCGATCGTCGCTCCGAGGATACCGATGTCTTCGTCATACGTCGTGATGAAGACGTCCACGCTCTTGCCCGGAACAGGCACTCCCGGTGTACGCCGAATGCGCGACCAGAGGGTCGCCGCGAATAGACCGAAGAACGCGAATCCGAGATAGTCGGCGAAGAGGAAAGGGAGCGAGATTGCCGGGGCGTCCCAGTTGACCGTATCCACCGTACGCCACCACAGATACAGGCAACCTACGAGCAGATACGCGAGCACTGCGATTTGGGCGAGCCTGGACTGGACACGTACGACGCCTGGCACTCGGGAGCCTGACTTCGCGGCTGATCGGGGGGTTCGCATGAGGGATTGTCGGCCAATTACCTAAGGGAATGTAGGTTTGACCGGGCCCCGCCGGGAGCGATACGAAATCCCGACAGGGCAAAACGCCCCTGACACTGCTCGCTTTGGGTGCCCGCGGGTATGCCTAACGCACCATGACCAAG
>JANXYW010000303.1 GCA_025355835.1 Chloroflexota bacterium | reverse complement strand
GCGCTGCTTCCGGTCCTTGATGTGCACGAGCACCTCGTCGGCGAGGACCTGCGTCTCCAGGCCCCAGATCATCGCCGTCATCAACCAGCCGTACTTGAGGTCGGTCTTCGCGACCTGCTCGCGCAGGATGATGAGCACCGTTGCCAATTCGACGTTGAGCGCGTTCATCAACCGGATGAGCCGGTCGAACGCGGCATTCTGGGCCGATGGGCACGTCTCGTAGATCAGCCGGTCGGGCGGTTCATGCGCTTTGTACGCTTGCAGCAGGAGCAACGCCCGTTCCTGTGCCGACAGCCCCGGGTAGAGCCGGTCGAGGCGCTGTTCCGTGCTCATCGGCGCGTCGCCTTCACGATGCGAGGCCGGATCGCCGCCTCCAGCTGTTCGACACGGTCAGCGAGTTCGCCGACCTCCAAGAGCTTTGCGGCGGCGAGCGCGCCGGCGATCAAGAGCCGTCCGCGGGCGATCGAGTTCTCGTGCGCTAGGGCATCAAGCAGCGCGATCTCGACCACACGCTGGATGTCGGCCACGCTGCGTAGACCGTCAAATTCATACGCCGCCTGAAGCGTGGCCTCCTTCCGGCGCCGGAGACCACCATGCCGACGGCCTTCCTGTACGTCGTCGGCGTGCTCGGGTGAATGCATCAGGCAGAACTGCGCTCAGCTTCGACCGCGGCTGGATGTCCGCAGGTGCTTCGCAGGGCGTGATTGCCTCTTGGGTGCCCAACCTGGCCGGACGATAGACGGGATTGCGCCGTCCTCACTCCCGTCTCCGCGCCGTCGCGACCGCGTGGCCCAGCAACTCCATGTATTCACCGGCGTCGCCACGCTCGATCGGCCCCAGCCAGAGCTCCAGCGTTCCGATCAACCGGGCGAGCCGCTCCTCCGTTTCCTCCAGGTACTCGCGCGCTTCCGGGCGCAGGGGATCGGCGCCGCCCAGCTCCCCGGAAAACTCTTCCAAAATGTCCGCGATAGCTTGTGCCTGATCAGCGATCCCCACGACGGCATCGCGCGACCCCTTCAAAACCAGCGGCGCCTGCCCCGCCAGCGTCTCGTCCGGAAGGGCGTCGAGATCGATCGGCGGCCGCAGGGCCGGCGGCACGCGCCGCTTGTCCGGCCCCGTGCGTGAAGCCACGAGGTCGTTGTGGTGGGCGACCCACCCCTCGAACCAGAGCAGGCGCCACTCCTCCGCCCGCGTCGCCTCGTACAGGGCGAGGATCAGCATGCCGATCTCGATGTTGGCGATGCCGGTGTCCCGGAGGAGTCGCGCGAAGTCCTGCTCCTGGTCGCGGGGCATCGTCGAGCGGACCTTCGGGTCGTCGGGCTCGCCCCGCTGTCGGTCGCCGAGGATCAAGAGGACCCGCTCGCCCGCCGTCAGCGCCGGGTAGAGCCGCTCGATGCGCCGGTCGTCAGTCATCGCTGCACCCGGAGGCGCGGCTCCAGGGTCTGTTCGATGCGTGCCAGCCGCTCCTCGTGCTCGCCGACCTCCAGCAGCTTCGACGCGATCTGGGCGAGGTAGGCGATCGCCCGCGCCCGGGAGACGGTGTTCTCCAGCGAGAGCACGTCGAGCACAGCGACCTCGACGAGCCGCCGGATCTCGGCGATCGAGCCGAGGCCCTGGACGTCGTAGGCGACGCCGATCGTCGCTTCCTTGCGGCGGCGGCTGCCGCCGAGCTTGCGCGCTTCGGCCACGGTCTCGGCGTGCTCCGGGTCGTGCCAGAGGCAGAAGGCGCCGTCGGAGAGCGGCGCCGCCCCGCACAGGTCACCACCTGTTCGGCCGCCCTTACACGTCCGGTTAGACCACTTACCAGCCACTTACGACCACTTCAACACGTAGGGGGGCGGAACACGTCCAACAGGTCGAATCAGCACCATCTTCCCATCGTGTGCGTCCGTGAGCGCGCGTCCTTGCTGTCATTCTGGGTTGCCCTCCAGCCGCGTGTCGATCCACTTCAATGTGATCCGCTCGGTGCGGCCATCGCGAGGTGCCGCCGTGGGTGCGAGCTCGATATGCCGCTGCATGAACGAGAGCAGGCCGCTTTCGCGACCCGCTGCCCTGGCGAGGAGGATGGAGGTTAGCTGGTGTGCGTCATCGCGTGCGCGACCGCGGTCTTCTGCGTCGGGAACGTCACGGCGCAGACGCCGCATCCGTACGAAGCGTCGCTCGCCTTCGCGCGCATCGCCTTCGCCGCCGGCTTCTTCGCACCCTTGGACTTGGCAGTCCTCTTGGTCGGCGCCTTCGCCGCCTTCTCGGCCTTCGGCTTTGGCTTCGCCGTCGGCTCGGGCTTCGGCGTCTCCGTCCCCTGCACACTCCAGAAGCGCCAGCCGTTGCAGGCGACGCCCTCCATCGCCGCCTTCCCCGCCGACGACGGGCTGTTGTGCTCTGTCCCATCGTCGAGCCGGTAGCGCAGCCCGTCGTCCGTCTTCACGACCTCGCAGGTGCGGTCCTGCTTCTTGTACCGCGCCACCAGCACGGCTCCCGGCTCCAGGTTCCTGTTCTCGATCGGCATTTCGCCGCTCCTTTCGCTCGCCCTCCTGTTGGGCGACGCCATACATCACTCCGCAGGCGATCGAAGTCAACGACTCACTCGCCATCGTCGTTTGTCCCACCGCGCTCACTCTCACCGTCGGTTGCGGGGAACAGTTTTCGCGAGAAGGGGGAGAGGGGCGGCGGTAACCCCCCATTTCAGCCCGTGTGCGAACCGTGACCGGATCACGCACTGGCCGTCCACCGTCGTCCGCCTGTGGCTCGCTTTGTTTCGCTCTATTTCGCACTGTTTGCTCCCTCCCGCTCCAAGCGTCGCTCGACGAACGCCATCAGGTCGGAAACGAGCACTCTGCGCAACTTGCCGACGTGCAGCGATTTCAGTTCGCCTGCGGCCATGAGCTCGTAGATCTTCGACCTCCCGACGCCCAGCCGACGTGCCGCTTCGACGACATCGATCAGCAGTTCGTCAGCCATCCTTGCGCTCCTTCCTGCCGCTGATCTTCTCCGCCGTTCGGCCGCTGAATGACTCCCAGCGTGCGAGAATGACCGAGGCGTAATGCGGGTCGAGCTCCATGCCGTAACAGCCGCGGCCTGTGCGCTCCGCGGCGATCAGCGTCGTGCCGGAGCCGAGAAACAGATCGAGGACAACATCGCCCGGCTTGCTGCTGTTGTTGATGGCACGTTCGACGAGCGCGAGCGGCTTGGTCGTCGGATGAAGCTCGCTCTCGGACGGCCGCGCGATCTCCCACACGTCGCCCTGGTCGCGATCGCCGCACCAGTCGTGCTTCGCGCCCTCCCTCCACCCATACCAACAAGGTTCGTACTGCCGCTGGTAGTCGGCGCGGCCCATGACAAAGCGATCCTTCTTCCAGATGATCGTGTCGCTCCAATGACCGCCGGCCTCGGCGAGCGCTTGTGAGACCGACCCCCATTCCTTCGTGCTCATGCAGCAATAGATCGCGCCGTCGACGTTCTCGACGAGGTGCTTCGACCAGCCACGGATGAAGGCCGCCCAATCCTCCGGTGGCATGGCGTCGTTGGCGATGCGCCGCTTGCGTTGACCCTGTTGCTGGCCGCCGTGATCGCCGAGCGCGACGTTGTACGGCGGGTCGCAGAACGCCATCGCCGGCCGCGTTTCGCCGAGCAGCCGCTGTACGTCGCCTGTGTCCGTCGCATCGCCGACGAGCAAGCGGTGATCGCCTAGCGCCCACAACTCGCCACGTTTGGCGCGTGTGGCGGCCCGTGCGGCCTCCAGCGCCGCGTCCAGGTCGAAGTTCTCCGCTCGCTCCTTCCTCTCGCGCAGGTCCAGCGATTTCAGGAGCCTGTCGAGCTCGCCATCGTCGAAGCCGGTGAGCGTCAGATCGAGATCTTCCACCGCATGAAGGTCCGCAAGCATGCGGGCGAGGAGTTCGTCGTCGAACGCTCCCGAGATGTTGTTCAGCGCCACGTTCAGCAGGCGGCCGCGCTCGACGCTGATGTCGAGAAACACGACCGGGACCACGGCCAGTCCCACTTTCCGTGCCGCGACCAGGCGCTGGTGGCCGCCAATGACCATGCCGTCTTCGCGGCGGGCGACGATCGGGTCGATCAGGCCGAACTCCGCTATGGAGCGCGTGAGCGACTCGATCTCCGCTGCGCTGATCCTTCTGGGATTGGCGCTATCCGGATGCAGGCGTTCGATGTCGACGTGCTCGATCGTGATCTGCGTGGCTGTCGTCATGACCCTTCGTTCCTCCTGCGCATCAGCGCCTCCAACGGGTCGTCTTCGTCCACGACCGCCACCGCATGGACGCGCGTCCGGCTCGACGGGCTCATCCCGAACTCGCCCAGCATCGTCCGCATCTGTTCGAACGCCTTGTTGGCAATCGCGAGGTACGGGCTCTGCATCGGGAAGCCGCTCGGCGCCTTGATCATCACGCCGTAGATCCGCAGCGCCTGCTGGGCCTCCACCCAACGACCCCAGGCTTCGCAATACAGCGCCAGCGCCGCCCGGTCGATCCGCGTCAGCAGCCCGCAGCCGGCAAGATCCACGCTGATGCGCTTCCATTCGCGCTTCGCCTCCGCGCTCAGGTGCCCCGGACAGCGCGGGATCTCCACCGGCAGCGCCGGTTCATACGCGTTTGTGCGCCCTTTTCGTAGCGTGTTGCGCACGACCTTCAGCTTCGTCGGCAACGGCCTCGCGCCTCGAACTGACATCGCCTATACCCCCCTACCCCAATCTGGCTGCGCGCGTGCGTCACCACGCAGCGCTCCCCAGATCGAAAAGCCGTAGAGATTGAGACCGCCCCCACCCCCTGAGCCCTGACCATTCGGTCATCGTGTCTGGTCATCACGAACCTCCGAGGAACGACAAAAGGCCACCGCATTGCTGCGATGGCCTTCGCTGCTCACACCCTGTTCGCCCTGCCGCGCTCAGCGGCGCATCCAGTATACGCCTCGGCGAGAATTACAACGAACGTATAGACGGCGGGGCGCGATCGAAGAATACGCTGTCAGCGTATTGCCGCTGTGTTTTCGGATAGATGCGGGCGGAGCCGATCGATCGAGTCTTGAGTTCCGAGATCCATTCGGTGACCCGTTCTTCTTCGTCATCGTATTTCGCGGGCACAAGCCCCTCTTTGATTTCTGCGTATCGCCTCAAGAAAAAGGACACAAAATCAGCGAGCTGGATCAACGCCACCTCTCGCGAGTCGCCAAAATACGGAATATCCACAATCTGATCGAGTTGTTGCTGCTTCTTACCGCGATCGTAGTACCGGTCGCTCCATGCTGGCGGGCGCATGATGATGTCAGTAAAGCGCATTCGTTCCCGTTCTTCGTTGTCGAAGACGAAGATCGTATGGCCTTTCACTCCTTCATCACGTTGGCAGTGCTTTTGCATGGCCAGGACAAGATGGAACCCCAGGAATCGCCAGAGCGTGTTGAGTTCGTCAGGAATCTCTTGCGCCGTTACACCGTCGTAGTAGGCGCGCTTAACCACAGACGAGTAGACGACATGGTGCTTCCGTTCACTAAGCCATTCAAATATCGATGAAATGACCTTGGCCCGTACCTCTCCATCGATTCCGCGAAACACTCCGTTACCCGAGTAGAAGTCGCGCGTGTGGAGTTCGACGATTTGGTGTCCCGCGATCGAACTCAGATGCTCAAGCAAGTTCCCCCAGTGCTCTTTAGTGAGGTGCATTCGCCCAGCATCAACGACAATACCCACCATCGTAGCGATGGGTTCGTCGCCGGTCCCGCTTTCGTCGCAATAACAAAGATTCATGGTGTAGCTCGAGGCTGCGTAGCCGTGCGATCCTACTACCTTCGTCGACGCACGTCGAGACTCAATCAAGTGTCCCACCCCTTCTCGGCTCAGGGACTGCAGTAAACACTCGGCACGCGTGATGCTCATACGTCGAGACGTAGCCGATGATCGCGGTACCGATGACTAAGCGAGTAGCCCGAAGCTTTCGCCGCCATTCGCTCAGCGGGGCGCGCCGGCTGCACGTCTCGCACCAGATTGCCGCCGCCGCATCGTTCACGACTCACTCATAGTCTTGTCTCCCGACAACTCGGTGACGTAGGTGACGTAGGTGACACGGTTTTCGGGATGAGCGCCTAGCGCGCGCGCTAGAACGAGATCCCGAAAAGTGCGTCACTACGTGTCACCTACGTCACCGGCAGAATCACGGGCGCGTTCCATGATGCCGATGCCCAAACGGATGCGCGCACCTTGTGCGCCCCTTTTCGCCAGAAAGCCTCGTTCTTCAAGCGCGGCGCCGAGCTGTGTCTTGGTCATCGGGTGGCGTTCTCCGCCGGTGAGGCACCACTGGTGGTAGCTGGCGTAGAGCTTCGCGCTCGTGGCGGTGGCAGCCGGCTCGAGGACGCAGCAATCCGCCATCCAGTCGCCGAGCACGTCCATCTCGTTGCGGTATGCCGAGGTGGCGTCCTTCACCTCGTCAGGCTGACCCAGTCCGTCTCGTTGCCAATCGAGTGCGCCCTGAACGGCCCACGTGAGAATGCCGCTCGCTTCAGCCAGAAGCTTGTCGCGGAGCCCCTTGTCGTCCTCCTCCTCCGGGATGCGCACACGAAACGGCACCAGGCGGACGCGGTCCCAGATCGCGTCGTCCGTGCCGCGGATCACGGGCTTGTGATTTGTGGCCAGGAATGTCTTGTGCGTGGGCGTGAACTCGAAGTTGTCCTGGCGCATGAAGCGCGCCTTCATGCGGTCGTTGCCCGTCATCTGCTTGACGGTCACCTCTGACAGGCGCTTGTGCTCCTCGACTTCGATGGCGGCTACGAAGCGCGCGCCGGCCAGGTCAGCGACGTCCGTCGAGTGCTGTTCCGTCGTCTTCACCATCAGCACGTTTGGGGCAGCCTGGCGTGCATAGTCGCCGAGGATATCCATCATCGTATTCAGGAATGTGCTCTTCCCGTTGCGGCCTTTGCCGTAGAAGATGAAGATCACCCGCTCCGACACGTCGCCCGTGAGTCCGTAGCCAGTGGCGCGCTGGATGAACTGGATCAACTGCGCATCGCCGGCATATATCCGGTCGAGGAACCCGAGCCAGAGGGGGCAGCTGGCCCTCGGGTCATATGACACGGCCGCGAGCTTAGTGATCAGGTCCTCGCGCCGGTGACCGTGCAACGTGCCGGTGCGGAGATCGAGCGTGCCGTTTTCGCAGTTCAGCAGCCACGCGTCCCGGTCGAACGCATCGCTGTCGACGGCGATACCCGGCTGACTGCGGGCCAGCCGAACCATGGCCAGGATGCGTTTCAGCTCTTCGGACTTTTGGGCGTGTTTGATCAGCGCATCGCGCTGGCTCTTGTCGGGAAAGTCGAGCGCCGCGTCGAACATGCGGCGAATCGTGCGTTGAGCAAGTCGTTCAACCACGACGGTATTCGGGTCCCGGCGCCAGCGCTTGCCATCCCACGTGAGGTATCCGAGGCCGGCCGCGAAACGCATGCTCTTGCCATAGATCGTGACCATGAAGGCGGCGTTGCCCACGTCGGTGAACCGCACCGGAACACTACTTTGATCTGGATTGTCGTCCGGCTCCGGGTCGGCGGCGGATTCGGGCCATGCTTGATGCCCGACGATGACGCGCGCGGATTGGTAGATATCATGTTCGCCAGCCACCGCCTTGTCGATGGTCAATTCGCCGTAGGTGCGCCCGTCCGAGGCATGGCGTTCGTCCCACTTCTCGCGCATCCGATCGCTTCGACGGAACCAGGCGTCGACGCGTACCGCGTCGTTACCGGTCCAGAAGGCGGCGATCGCGCAGAAGGCTAGATCGCCGCGGCTCTGATCGCCGTCGTACTCGGCGTTGTCGCCACGCAAGAGACGCCTGAACTTCTCACCGCCCTTTGCGGCGAGCGCTTTCGCGATCAGGTCGTCATCGGAGATGGGATCGTCCGCCCGTCGCGGAGGGGGCAGCGGCTGAGGCGCGACCTCCACTCCAAATGCCGCTTCCATCTGCTCAATGCTGTACGGCACCGGGCCTCCAACGAACGACGGACGCGATTCTTGGTGGCGTGTACTTGTAGTTGACCGTGCCGGCGAGCCGAAGTACGCGCGACACGTCAAACGCTGGATCGCGGCCCAGCTGGCGCGAGAGCGTTCGGGTTAGGCGCTCGACGCGCGCGAAGTCCGACGTCGGCTCTGTGAGCTGCCAGTAACCGTGCGCCCCGTTTCCGGACGTGACCACGAGGTCCGGAGGAAGATCGAGATCATCGAATCGCGCCAGGATCGCCTTGAGGCTCTCATATCCTTTGCCAACATCGACCTCGACGAACGCCCAGGCGATCCGCGAGACGTGATCCTTGCCGCCACGGGCCGGGTGGGGGCAGGCGGTTATGGATGTGGTCTCCGGGCAACGCCGCGGCGCGACGCCGACATACACGTCATGGCCGTTGGTCGAAGCACGCAACGCCGTGCTGATCAACTGCCTATGGTCGCGGTGGAATGAGCGGCGCCCGGGTCTCTTGGCGCGGAACGTGCGTACTTCCATGAACTCACCCGCGGCCAGGGAGCCGACCGGGAAGACGCTCTCGACGTGGCGTGCCGCGTTTTCGATGGGGCCCTCGTCCGTCATGGTTGCTCCACCGGCGACCCTTCCGCGCCGTCTTCGCCGAGCAGCTGCAACAGCTTGGCGCGCGGTACTAGCAACCTTCGTCCGATGCGGATCGTCGGGATCTCTCCACCGCGGGCGGCTAAGTAGGCGGAACCTCGCGAGATGCGGAGCAGGTGCGCGGCCTCCTCGATGGTAAGAACCATTTGCCGGCTGTCAGCCATTGCACGTCCCTACGCGCCCTTCGCGGGCGTAAGGCTTCAAGGTCTCTGCGTCGTCCGGCAAACCAATCGCATCGAGCACCCGCAGCAAGGCGCTAAGCGACAGGTTCGAACGGCCCGCTTCGACGCGACTGAGATGGCCGGCATCTACCTGCGCTCTGCGAGCTACCTCGCGAAGGGTGAGCCCCGACTTCCGTCGGGCGAGACGTAGGCCGCCTGTTGACTCTGGGTCAAGTATCATCCTGCCTGCATACTATGCTTGCTCCGGCGCCATGTCAACGGCTGACACGAGTAGTCGGGTTCAGTGTTGACTCAGCGGCATCGAACGTGGCACGATGGACGCGTGAAACCCAAGACCTTCTCGCCCGTCCTATCCGTAAACCAAGTCGTGGCGCACAACCTCGCGCGTGCCCGAGAGTATCGGGGTTGGACGCAAGAAGAGGCTGCTGTGCACCTCGAGCGATATCTGGGATACCGCTGGTCGAAGGCCGCGTTTTCCGCGGCCGAGCGCTCTGTGGACGGGCGGCGGATCAGGGAGTTCAACGCGAACGAGCTTGTGGCGTTCGCTATGGCCTTCGATCTGCCGCTTGGCTGGTTCCTGATCCCGCCTCCAGGGGCAAAGGCGATACGCACCGCCGAGGCCCGCCGCCGCGACCACGACGAGGAGGGAACGTCAATCGACGGCGACAAGGGATGGACCGTCGACTACATCTTGCAGATGTCGAGGATGAACGTCCCGCCACGGACCGGTGAGGCAGGCGAGCCCACGCTCGAGGGGAAGAACCTCCAGAATTGGCTCGCCGGGTTCTCGCACCAGCTCAGAGTGTTCGCAGAACGTCTCGACCGGCAAGCGTTGACGGAGATCTCCGGTGCCACGGCGCTGCCGGAGATTCCGGAAATGCCGACCCCGCCCCACCCGCTCGAGCGAACCTGATGCAAGGCAGCATCCGACGTCGCGGCAGGATGACGTGGGAGCTGTGCTTCGACCTCGGGCCTGATCCCGTGACCGGCGAGCGGTTGCGGAGATTCGTCAGCGTGAAGGGGACGCGCCGCGAGGCCGAACGCGTGCTCGCGGAGGCGATCCAGCAGCGCAACACAGGCATCGATGTCGCGCACGGCAAGCTCACCGTCAAGCAGTATCTCAACCGCTGGCTGAAGGACTACGCGGCGACGAACGTCTCCGCCGCCACCCTCATTCGGTACGGCGGGATTGTAGCGAATCACCTGGTGCCGGCGATCGGCGCCATCCAACTGAGCGAACTTCGACCCGCACACATTCAGCGGGCGTACGCCGAGACGTTGAGCGCCGGCGCAAGGAAGGATCGACGTCGCGGTGCGCTCTCCGCCCGAACTGTCCTGCAGCACCACCGCGTGCTCCGAGAAGCCTTGGCGCACGCAGTCCGCTGGCAGCTCATTGCACGGAACCCTGCTGATGCAGTGGCCCCGCCTAAGCCGATCCGCGTTGAGATGCGTGTCCTCAGTAGAGAGGAAGCACAGGCGCTCTTGGCTGCCTGCGCGGACGACCCGTTGTACTGCCTGCTTCACGTGGCCCTGGCCAGCGGAGCCCGCCTCGGAGAGCTACTGGCGCTTCGATGGGCGGACCTCGATGGGCAGTCAGGCACGTTGCGCATCACGCGATCAGCGCAGCGTCTGCCCGGTGAAGGGATCGTGTTTCACGCGCCGAAGACCCACCGCTCGATCCGGCCGATCGCGTTGTCGCCCGTAACGCTCAAGATTCTGCGGAGGCACCGGGTCTCGCAGTCGAAGCACCGGCTCACGGTTGGAAGCGCCTATACCGATCGCGATCTCGTTTTTGCAAACGCGCTGGGTCAACCGCTAGATGGCACCGCGGTGACGAAGCGCTTCCAGCAGCTTGCCCTGGGCGTGGGCCTCGGCCACGTGCGCTTCCACGACCTGCGCCACACGGCGGCGACGCTGATGCTCTCCGCTGGCACGCACCCGAAGGTCGTGAGCGAACGGCTCGGTCACGCCACGATCGGCATCACGCTCGACACGTACTCGCATGTGTTGCCTGACCTGCAGCATGAAGCCGCAGCGACAATCGACGCGTTGCTCACGCAAGCCACCTGATTCGTGCAGATGGGCTCCACCGTGCGCTCTCGTGCTGACGCGTCACAACGCATGACAACCCACTCGTCGGCAGATTGTCGGCAATTGTTCAAACGGAACGCCGCCGAGGGCATATCCGGCGGTGTTTTAGGTTCGAAAATGGTGGGCCCTCAGGGACTCGAACCCTGGACCGACGGATTAAAAGTCCGCTGCTCTACCAACTGAGCTAAGGGCCCGCATGTACGCCATCGCTGCGCGCGGCTCTACGATTGTAAACGCTCGCGAGCGCACACGCCGCATACGCGAGCGGGCGCCCATTGGGCGCCCGCTCCTCCAACCATGGTTGTCGTCCCGAGCTTACGGGACCGGCGTCAGTACGCTCGCTGCGACCGGCGTCGCCGTGGCCGTCGACTCCGGCGCTACCGTCGAGGTCGCCGTTGCCGTCGATGTGGCCGTCGGCGTCGGCGGCGGCGGCAGCAGCGCGATGCTCTGCAGCACGAACCACGGCACATCCGACGCGTTCTCGTATGCAGTGCGCAGCACGCTACGGTCAGCCACGAACGTGCCGTTGCGCTGTTTGATCCGCATCTGCACTTCGTCGAAGTGGCCCTTCTGGCCGATGTACCAGTACATGTCGCCCGTCACCGTGCTGATCGTGATCAGCGACGTGTCGTCGGCGTTCGCGAACTTGATCAGCGGCGGCAGCCCCTTCGAGGGCGTGTCCACCAGCTTCCATCCGTCACCCGATCCGGGCGCCAGGAACGTCAGTGACCCCACCGTGACCCGAAACAGCTTGATGCCGTTGCGCGTCTCTTCCGGCTTGTCGCTCATGACAATCTCATTCGTCGGCGCGGCGTTCACCGGCGTCGATGCCGCTGGCTCCGTCGCACCCGAACCGCCTGGTGTCGATGCGCCCTGCGTCGCTTCCGTCGATGGCGTCGCGACAGCCGTTTGCGTCGCGGGCGGCGTCGCCGTCAGCGGCACCGATGGCGTCAGCACCGCCGGTGGGCGGTCCGGATCGACGAAGAATAAGATCCGCTTCGACACATCGTGCGCCGCGTTCGAGACGTTCGTGACAGCGGTCACCTGCTGCTGTGCGTCCGGCGAGATCTGCGCCGATGCGTCCGCCAGCACTTCCTGCTGCTTCTTCGAAACGTTGTCCAGCCGCGCGGCCTCGTCGGCCTGCCAGCCGCCGTCCTTCGCGTCGTCGATCAGCGGCTGCGTCTGCCGCACCAGGCGATCCAGCACGCCCGGCCCGATGATCTTCCCGTGCTTCGTCAGCTGTTCGATTTCGCTGACGCGCTCTTCGGCGAGGCCCAGCTTCACGTCGCGCTTCGCTGTTTCGCTGAACGCCAGCGCCACGCGCACGCGCTCGGTCTGCAGCTTGATTGGGTACTGCCAGTCGCCCGGCAGCGCCGCGCTTGCCGAAGATACCGTGTATGTCGAAGCGCCGAGCAGTACGACAACCGCGGCCAGTCCGCCCGCCAGCGCCCGCATCGGCGAACCGAAGAGCGACGGGCGGGGCATCGTCGCACGCTTCGGCGCCTGTTCTCCCAACTTCATCCGCTGTGCGGCCATCAGGAAACGCATGCGCGCCGCCGCGAAGAACGCCGGCGACGGCTCGATGTCCATCGCTTCCTGCAAGCGCTGCCCCGTCGCGACGAGGAAGCGCTCGCGCGCGGCCGACGCGAACTCCGCGCGCGGCTGCACGTCGTACGCGCGCGCCGTCATCGTCGCGGCGACCAGCATCGGGCGTAGCGCGGCTGCGTGCTCCGGATTGCGCCGGACGCACTCGTCGAGATCCCAGCGACCCTCGCGCAGGGCCTCCAGACACTCGTTCAGCCGCGTTTCGAACTCCGTCATAGCTCCCTTGTCGTCGCCGTCCCGGGCGTTCCCGGAACCAACATCTTCTGCAACTTCGCCACAGCCTTATGCTGCAGCGCTTTGATATTCCCCTCGCGCTTACCCAGCGCCTTCGCCGTCTCCGCGATCGACAGCCCCACCGCGAACCGCAGCGCGATCACCTCGCGTTGCGCGTCCGGCAGCAGCGCCGACGCGCGCCGCACTTCTTCGATTGTGATGCGCTCCTCGACCGCCAGCGCCAGATCCGGCCGCTCGTCCACCATGTCCTCGGACAGCTCCGCCGTCGCCCCGCCCCGCTGGGCGCTGCGCCGATAGTGCGTGGCGATGCAGTTGTGTGCGATGCGGAAGATCCACGACGAAAACGGCACTTCGCGCCAGCGGAAGCCGCCAATCGCGCCCAGCATCTTGAGGAAGACCTCTTCGGTCAGATCCTCGGCTTCGGCGGGATTGCCCACCCGGGCCACGACGTACTTGTAGACCCGCGGCATGTACCAGTCGTAGAGATCGGCCAGCGCCTGCTGGTCGCCCGTCCGGGCACGATCGACCGTCGCCCGCTCCAAATCCGGAGCGACCGCCTGGTAGGACGGAAAGTCCACGCCCGAAACCTCGTGTCTGAACGAAGCCATACGGGGCATGGTATCCGCTGATTCCAGAAGGCGTCCACGCGTCAGTTCGATACATCTGTCAGTACAACGCCCTAATAGGCGAAAAGGTTAACCATAACCGCACCCCCGCCCGAATCTAGCCGCAGCCACGCCAGATTCGAAGCGGAGGAGTAGGGGTGCTTGCGTGACAAGATCAGGAGCCGAGAAATGGAGCGCGGGCGCCCGCCGTCCCATTTGGCCGCCGCGACCCATGAATTGACGCTCCACGCCAACAGGCGCATACTCGCCGGGATGACTGAGGGCACTCGACATCGGTGGCTCGCCGGAATCACTACGGCATGCGTGGCCGCGCTGGCAATCGGTTGTAGCAACTACCAGCCGAACAAGATCACGTTCCGCTTCACGCCGATCCCCGTCATCACCCCGGGTGAGCTCCTCGGCACACCTGTCTCCATTGACCCCAACACGTGCAGCGTCTTCGTCGCCGACGAAGTCTTGGTGACCCTCGACGCAAAGGAGCGGAAGTCATTCGAGCTATGGCTGGACGGCGTCGGATTCGTAGTACGCAAAGCCGACTCCCCTTCGTACAATCCGGAGTTGGTGTACTACATCGTGCAAGTGCCGCTCGGCTCCGTCCCGGATGCGATTGCCCTGCTCGCTAAGCAACGCGGCGTGCAGCATGCGGCGACAAACAACTTCGATATCAGGCTCGCCGCGCAGCCGCAACCGCCTTCAGCGGGGGAATATCTCGGCTGCAAGACGCCCGTTCAGCAGTGAAAGCGGCCAGGAAACGGCTGCAGCGATTGCGACAACGTGTTGAGAAGTAAGGCCGCGTGCATGAGCCGAGGAAACGTAGGGGCGGTGGCCCGACAAGATCAGGCGCCGGGCGGTCGGCGGCTCACTCGTGGGCCGGTCGACCACCTGGCCAGCACTGCGCTGTTGACGAGCCTTCTCAAGGGGCGCATACTCGCGAGGATGACCAACCGCTGGGTTCGCAGATTGCTCGCCGGACTTGCCGCGGCATGCGCAGCCGCGACGGTGATCGCCTGCAGCAACTACCAGCCGAACAAGATCACGTTCCAGTTCACTCCGATGTCGGTAACATCACTCCCGAACGGAACACCCGTCTCACTCGACGCGAAGTGTAATGTGTTCATCGCTGATGAAGTGCTCGTTGGCTTCGACCCGTCACAACTCGGCCGGCTCAAACGATGGATGGCTGATATAGGTTTCGCGGTGCGCGGCCATGGAGACCCGCCGGCGTTCCTCAGCATCAGCGTACCGCTGGGCG
>JANXYW010000024.1 GCA_025355835.1 Chloroflexota bacterium | reverse complement strand
GCAGTACATCTTCAAACGCCTGCTCCTTGCGGTCCCGACGCTCATCGGCGTGTCGATGATCGTCTTCTTCATGCTGCGCGTCCTGCCCGGCGATCTCGTGCAGCAGGTCGCCGGCGACAACCAGGTGACGCCGGAGCTGCGCGTCAAGATCGAGCGCGATCTCGGCCTCGACAAGCCGGCGTACCAGGAGTATTTCTACTGGATCGGCGGCATCGCCAAGCTCGATTTCGGCCAGTCATTGCGCGACAAGAGTTCGATCAGCCACCGATTGCGCGATGCGCTGCCGACCACCATCGAAATGGCCGTGATCGCCCTTGCCGTCTCGCTGCTCATCGCGCTGCCCGTCGGCATCATCTCGGCGATCCGCCAGGATTCGATCGCCGACTATCTGGGCCGGAGTCTCTCTATCGGATTCCTTGCCGTCCCCACGTTCTGGCTCGGCACGATGATCATCGTCTACGCCTCCGTCTGGTTCACGGCGTCCACGCCGCTTCCGGCCGCCTACCGCCAGATCTGGGAAGACCCCTACGCCAACCTCAAGTTCCTGATCTTCCCGTTTGGCTACTTCATCCCTGTCGGGCCGTCGGTGCTGCTCGGCGTCAGCCTCTCCGGCACGGTCATGCGCCTCATGCGCACGCAGATGCTCGAAGTGCTGCGGCAGGACTACATCCGCACCGCATGGGCGAAGGGTCTGCGCGAACGTACGATCGTCACCAGCCACGCCATGAAGAACGCGATGATCCCCGTCGTCACCGTCATCGGCCTCCAAGTGCCAATCGTCGTCGGCGGTAGCGTCATTGTCGAAAGCATCTTCAACGTGCCGGGCATCGGGCAATGGTTCTTCCAGGCGATCGGCTTCCGCGACTACACCGCCGTCCAGGCGATCGCGCTGCTCACCGCCGTTGCCGTCGTGCTGTCGAACCTCGCCGTCGATATCGCCTACGCCTATCTCGACCCGCGCATCAGGTATAGCTAGATGACTACAACAGCCGACGTCCCAATCATGGTGCAGCGCGGCGCCGGACCGATCGAACAACGGAGCGGCGTCTCGCAGTGGCCGCGCGCGATCTGGCACTTCTGCCGCCGCAAGCCGCTCGGCGCGATCGGCGGATTCATCGTCGTCGCGATGCTCTTGGTCGCCGTCTTCGTCGATGGCGCGATCGTCGGCAGCAACACGCCCATCCTCGCGCCGACCGGCTACAACGCCCAGGTCTTCGGCGAAGAGAACCTCGGCCCGTCGATCGATCACCCCATGGGCACCGATCGTTCCGGCGTCGATATCTTCAGCCGCGTCCTCTACGGCATCCGCATCTCTGCGCTGATCGGCCTCGGCGGCGTCGTCATCGCGTCGCTGCTCTCGCTGTTTCTCGGCACGGTCTCCGGCTACTTCGGCGGCTGGATCGACACGATCATCCAGCGCCTCGTCGATATCGTGCTCGCCATCCCGCCGATCATCCTGCTCATCTACAGCATCAGCGTCTTCGCCGGCCGATCCGGCGCGTACTCGCGCATGGCTTGGATTACCGTCATCGTTGGATTCATCATCGCCATGGGATCCGCGCGCGTCATCCGCGGTGCGGCGATAGCCACTTCCAACAACCAGTACGTCGATGCGGCCCGCACGATCGGCGCGACGAACGCGCGCATCATCGTGCGCCACATCGTGCCAAACGTCATTCCCATCGTCATCGTGCTCGC
This sequence comes from Chloroflexota bacterium, assembly GCA_025355835.1. Taxonomy (GTDB): domain Bacteria; phylum Chloroflexota; class Dehalococcoidia; order DSTF01; family JACRBR01; genus JANXYW01. The sequence goes on along the minus strand of JANXYW010000024.1, from coordinate 3,777 downwards.
GACGGTGAACGTCGGCGCAGTGATCTTGGCCGAAGCCGCGATCAGCTTCCTCGGCTACGGCATCCCGCCGCCCTTCCCGTCGCTCGGCGGCATGCTCAACATCGCCGGCTCATCGCAGTTCCGCGCCTTCCCCGAACAAGCAATCTGGCCCGGCGTAGCCATAGCGCTACTCGTCTACGGCTTCAACATGTTCGGCGACGCCCTCCGCGACGTCTTGGATCCCCGCCTCCGCGGCAGCCGCTGACAGCGATCCACGGCGGTGTTGTTAGACGCCAGTACCCGCGGAGCTTCAGCTCCGCCCAATGCCCGATGCACACGCAAACGTCGTCCCCGTGACAACGGCAATTCGTAGGGGCACGACACGCCGTGCCCCAGTCCGGCAAAGCCGGACCAACGCAGCACACCACAATCGCTCCTGATCGCGTGCGAGATCGAAAACGAACAGCGAACGCACGGTAAATCAGTACCCGCGGAGCTTGAGCTCTGCCGAATGCTCGTTCGTGCATCCCATGTCGTCAAACGGATACAGATTTCGCGTAGGGGCATTCCGTAGAATGCCCAGTCCGGCAAAGCCGGACCTACGCAGCACCCTTTTGCACAAGAGATCACTGATCGCGTGCGAGGACTACTCGTTACCCGATTCGGTCGCGACCGGCGCCGCCGCAACCGCCGTCGCCACAACCACGGGCGCAGCCCCGCACCCCGTCACCAACGACCCCCGCGCGATCGTCTTCCACGCCCCGCCCGTTAACGTGTTCACGCGATAGAAATACGTCAGCCCCGACGTCAGCCCGCCGATCGACACCGTGTTCTGCGCAGGTGGCAGCGGCCCGTGCCCCTGATACCACCCCAACCCGAACTTCGCGTCCAGACCCAGATCGACCCACGTCTGTTCCACGCCCGCGGCCGGAGGCGGCCACGCAAACGCAGCACTGACACCGCCACCCGATGCGGTCGCATCGCAAGCCTGCGTCACATACGCCGCCGCGCTATGCGTGTGCGTAGGCTGGTGCGTATAGAGGAAGAAGCCCGCCACAAAGACAGCGGGAAGAAGCAGTTTGCCAAGCATCGATCAGGGTTCCTCCTGATCAATGATCGGCGGCGGATCGAGACGATCACGTAGGGGTTAGCACCCGTGACCGCTCCTTCCCAGTAGATGGCCCCCGACCGTGGCTAGCAATTGACATGGGTGAAATGATGCTTTTTCAACACCTGAACCTCATCACAGCACCTGGCCAAATGAAACGAGCGCTTCATGGCGAAAACGAAGTTGATGACTTCCTTCCCGGCGAGCTTTGCCTCATCTACGGCAGCAGCGAAGTCCCCGTCGGCCGAAACCAAGGCCGCAACGTCGTACTTGTCACGCTCGGCCCCCAAAGCCAGATCCAAAGCCAACATCACGTCGACCAATTTCTCCTGAGGCTTCGCGCCGCGGTCGTTGAGATACCCGAGCTTAACGATGGCTCTACTCTGCGTTCGTATGTGCTCGTAGTAGCGGAGTTGCTGGCCGTACTGCGGCTCTGGCGTGTACTTCAGCAGAGGAGTCGCGCTGTAGTAGTGAATGGAGACCAGATCGAACCTGTTACTTATCGACTGCGCGAATGCCCGGACATCGTATTGCGTAGGCCAACCAAGTCGCCGCAGCCCATAGAAGACGTTGCGGCCGTCGATGAAGACGGCCATGCGCTTAACCTTCTTCGGCGTTGACGGGTTCATGAGCACCTTACATGGAACGCTGGTGGGTCTATTGACTATCGAGTAGCTAGCCGACGATAATGGAATACCACCTCAGAGTTGCTGCCGCAGCAACCTGAGTGACAGGAGCTTCCGGCCTAGCCGCGGCTCCTGTTTTCTTTTCCCTCAAGATGCGTTCTGTTCGCCTCGACGACCAACGTCCCCTTTGTCCGCCGCAACTAGGTGAACCGCCCGCGCCCCTTAGCTTCGGTTCAGCGCCGTCACCGCCGAACCGATACTCTCGCAGGCATACGAAAACCAACGATCTTCCTGCGAGGGCTCCATGCACAACGCGATCAAAGTCGCCATCGCCGTCACGATGCTCGCCCTCGTCGCAGCGTGCGGCGGCGCATCGAAATCGACGAAGCCCGTCGCCACCAACCCGCCCGTGAGCGACGCAGCGTTCAAGACCGCCGCTGCCACGGCGGCGAAGTCAATGCAGCTCGTCGCGAGTGATCTTCCTGCGGGATGGAGCGGCAAGCCTTACGAGCCCAACACTACTCAGCTTGACCTGAGCCCGGCATGCACGTTCTTCAACGCCGTCGACCCGTGGACGAACGCCGTCGCGAACATCAATTCGGACGACTTCACCGGCCCAGCGGATTCCGAAATCAAATCGCAGGCGGTCGCCTACCGTACCGCCGAGTTGGCCCAGAGCGATTCGTCGCGCGCGAACACGCTCGTCACGCAATGTGCGGATGAAATCGGTCGCGCGCTGGAAGCTTCTATCGTTGCCGGCGAATCGGGCGCGACCGCGCACGTGAGCCTGACGCCGCTTGTCGCATCGGATCTTGGCGGATGGACCGCCGGTTACAACGTCTCGCTCAGCGCCACATCAGCCGCCGGCGAAAAGACGTTCTCCGTTGTGGGGGCGATTCTCTGGAAACTCAGCGGACGCATGATCGGCACACTCGAGTACAGCGGCAGCGACACGACGCCGGTCGATAGCGCGATCGTCAACGCGCTCAAGGCCCTGCTCGTCAAACGCCTCACCGGCGCCGACGCGACGCTCCCGAACTAACCCAACTCTGCCACGCCCGCGCGCAACCCATCAAGCCGCGCGCGCACTGCCGCGAGCCGCTCCTGCTCCGCCGCAACCACCTTCTCCGGCGCCTTCGAGCGGAACTGCTCGTTGTCTAACTTCGCTTCGATGCGCCCGGCTTCCGCCTCGGCGTCCCCGATCGATTTCTGTAGCCGCGCTCGCTCCGCTTCTACATCGAACAAGCCCAGCAGCGGCACAATCGCCGTCACGCCCTCAAGCACCGCCGTCGCCACCTGATCCTTCGGCGCATCGTTGATGTCGCCGACGATGTGCAGCGGCCGCGCGCGGCTCAGCATCTCGATGTACGGCGCGCCCGCCTCCAGCACGGCGCGCGCGCCATCCGCGACGACATACGCCTCGATGAACTTCCCAGGCTCGACCTTCTTCTCGGCGCGAATGTTGCGGATCGCCCGCACCACGTCGATCAGTGTCTCCATCTCGCGCTCCGCGGCCGGATCGCTGTAGCCGCTATCGCCCAGCGGATACGCCGCCACGATCAGCGCATCGCCATCGATGCCATGCATCTTCGACGTCAACGCCTGCCACAACTCTTCCGTCACGAACGGCATCACCGGATGCAGCAGCCGCAAGCTCCGTTCGAGCACATACGCCAGCACCGGCAGCGGCGAGGGGCCCGTTTCGACTCCGTCCCCCTGTACCCGCGGAGCTTCCCGGGTCGCCGCGGAGACAGCTCCGCCTGATGCTCGAGCCGCACCAGCCGCACCAGCCGCTCCGTCACCGCTTGTACCGCGCACACGCACCTTCGCGATCTCGATGTACCAGTCTGCGAACTCGCTCCAGACGAACTCGTACACCTGCCGAGCCGCTTCACCCAGCTCGAACTTCCGCATCTGATCGTCGACGCTTCGCGCCAACCCTTCGACGCGCGAAAGGATCCAGCGATCCTCGACAGGCAGCGCAGCGAGCGCGGCCGCTGCGTCCTCCCTCTCCGCCGGCCTGCTCGCCGTGGCGAGGCGGAGAGGGTCGGGGTGAGGTTCCCC
>JANXYW010000261.1 GCA_025355835.1 Chloroflexota bacterium | reverse complement strand
CAAGTCCCCGTAGGCCCAGTCGAGCAACGGCGAAGCGACCGCATCGCTGTAGGGGCGCAACCTGTTGTGCCCGCGTTTGGGTTGCGCCGCCCGCTCGATACCCACGCACGGTGCCCGAATCACTCTCGTCTCCGGCGGGCGGCGAGGACCAGGGCGATGCGCGCGTGAGAGATTCACGATGGCGAACACATTCAAGGTCGGCGAGATCGAGATCAGCGTCGTCTCCGACGGCGAGGCAACGGTCAAGGGCGCCGAGTACTTCCCCGCGTCGTCGCCAGCGACGGTGGCGGCTGGCCACGCCAGTAGCGCCAGCAAGGCGGACGGCTAGCAAAAGCATCCCCAACGCTGCCGTTGCAGCCCGCTCCTGCTGCTCCTCGCGCGTCTCACGTCGCTCCGCTATCGCACGCTGACGCTGCCCATCTACATGCACCTCCGTGAGGCTTGGCATACCGGATGGCAGGTGGTACGATCGGCCTCCCAAGAGGAAGGTTCCGCAATGCGTAAACGAACGCGTATCCACATGCTAGTCTTGCCCCCTGTTTCTCGTAAGTCTCGGCGTCGTGTTTACCGCTGCGACCTGTTGCACGGATAGCCCCTTCGGCGGCGGGCAAGTCTGTGTTGATACGGGCAGCTTCGGCGACACACCCGGTGGTGGTGGCGGACCGCCCGGTGGTGGTGGTCCGACGCCCACGCCTCCACCTGCGCAACCCGCTGCCCTGTTCGACGGATACACGACCCGCGTCGGTTACGACCTCCCCGTCGCAGGTAATTTCTTCTCCTACGTCGTCGTTGAGGGCGTCCGCACCTCGCCGTATCACGTGCTTGAAGTCGTGGGCTCTCGCAATGAGGGGCGCGAACTGTGCAACGGCATCGACGACGTGACGCCCCAGATCACGATCAAGTGGGATGTGTATGGACAGTTCGCTCCAGCGCCCCCAATCCCACCAGGCCGTTCACGACCTACGGCGTCGGGTACTACGACCAGAGTCCTCTACACTGCATCGGCGGGCATGTGCTCTTTGCCCAATCATGGGGCTACTGGCGCAGTGACGCACCGCCGGTCTTCGATCTGATCAAACGTCCAAACACCGTTGATGGACACGTCCATTGTTACGCGCTCTGGCCGGCGGTGGGCACCAACACGCCCAACTGCTTCGACCAGCCCGGCACCACGTTTTAAGGAAGGCACGCTATGCGATCATCGAGAGTTTTTCTAGGCATCATCCTCGCCACACTGGTCGTCGGCATCGTTGTCGGTATTGCGTGGAGCAGGCGCGGTGCCGCGACCACGGAATCCGCCACCGGCATCGTGCAGAAAGCAAAGATCGAACAGGCGAAAGTGCTTGCCGCGCTTGGACCAAACACGACGCTGCACAGCGTCTCTACGAGCTTTCAAGAGGGAGCCTCCAAGAGCACCACTGCCTTCGCCGTCCCCGACATCACCATCAGCGAAGGCTCCATCACCTTCGACAGCTCGGGGCATATCAGCGCATACTCCGGCGTGAAGCGCGGGGAAGACGGCCATGTCTATCAGCGCACGGAGCTGGTGGGCGGCAACCTGGTCACCACGGATCTGGCGTCGGGCGAAACCGTCACCAGCCTCAACAACGTAAGCGCGATGACGGCCGACACCTGGCGTACCAAGATCGAGATGGGGCTCCAGCGTGTCGCTTCGTTGCTCACACCCTCCGACAAGGTGCAGGTCGGACAGATGCTGGACGGTAACCCCGTGTTTCTGATCCAGACCACGACGAGCCGCAGCTACATCGACAAAATGTCCTTCCTCCCGCTGCGAGAAGAACAACTCGCGCCCGATGGGCACGTCGTCAGCTATTCGATGCCCACGGTGTTTGAAGTGCTGCCGGCTTCGGCCTCAACCGCCACACCGTCCGCTATCGCTAGCGTTACACCCACGGCATCGGCGACGGTGGCCGCGCCGACACCGACGCCCTAAGCCCGCTCGAGTCGCGCTACCCCGGTATGGCGCACCGCGCTCCTCTGCGCAGGGCAAAGAGGAGCAGGGCTGGGCGAATGCGGGGGCAGCCTTAATCTGGGTGGTGATGTGGGCGGCCCTGGCGGCGGTGGTGGTCCGACAGCCACACCCATACCGCCGCAGCCGACGCCCACCCCCGATCCATACACATGGATCGAGGACCTGCCACCAACAGGCGACACGCCCACTTACTCCACTACATGGTGCAAGCAATCAGACCTCGGTTGCTTTGCGATGCCGATGCTCTGGCATGGCCGGTCCGGCGAAAACTATGTGACGGTCGATGCCAGCACCTTTACCCTCGTCGTCAACGAGGTGGACTTCGCGTTCTACGTCTACAATGCAGCCCCTTGGCAGTGGGATGCGACCGGCATGAATGAGACTCTGTACTCGCAGCACATCAACCAGGGCACATTCGCGAACGATCCCGCATGCCCGACGCTCAATCCGCCGCCGCCGCCGAACTACGTCGGTTCCGCCGGCTGCAAACGCATCTTGCCGGTTGGACAGATGCTCACGGGCGCCAATGCCAAGCTTAACATTGTGCTCTACACCTTCGATCCCGACGCAGTGCTCGAACTCGGAGGATCACTCTCGTTCCTCCATAAGATTCACCCGTAGAGGAGGCCCATCATGCGACGCAAACTCACCACTCCAGATACTTGGAATGTCATCGCGGCGATCGTCGCCATCGGTATCATCGTCCTCGGCGCCACGTGGCTCTGGGACAACGGCAGGTCCAGTTCTCAAGAGGCATTCGCCGTCAAGCAGGCGGACGGCAAGATCCTCGTGACCAGCAGTGAATGGGCAACCGTGCAGGCACACAACGTAACCTTCGCGCACATCGCCCCCGGCCACGATCTCACACTCGATGCGCTCGTGGACCAGAGACTCGAATACGCCGAAGCTGCGAAACGAGGTACCGTCTGCACTACGGAGGAGGCAGCGACGATGTTCAAAGCGGGAGATGATTCATTGCTAAATAGCGGCGATCCGAGCGTCCTCAAGTTCGCTATGTACAACGTGGAGAATGCCGGTGTGGTACCGGCCGGCTACAGCCTGACGCCCGAGGCGGAGCGCACGCCATCACTTGTCGTCGCCCTCAAGGCACTTGAATCTGACCCGAAGTCTCTTGAGAGTTATCGCAAGACCTGTAGCATTGGCAGACTGTACGCCTCCCTCGCCCCGGACGGCGACAACAGAAAGCGCAACGACGCCATCAGCGCCCTCCGGTCGAAGTTGCGCGTGGACGCCGGCTTGGAGTACGACACCGCGGCCACTGCCACGCCACTTGTGACGGGCACGCCAACTGCGACGATGACCGTATCGGTAGCGCAGACGCGTACTCCCTAAGCGCCTTTGGGGTCACGCTACCCCGGTCTGGCGCACCGCGCTCCTCTGCGCAGGGCAAAGAGGAGCAGGGCTGGGCGAATGCGGGGGCAGCCTTAATCTGGGTGGTGATGTGGGCGGCCCTGGCGGCGGTGGCGGGCCGGCTCCAACGCCTATACCAGGGAGCTTCACCTACACCGAGCAGACGCAAAGCCTCGTCCAACTGCAAGCCGGAACCTTCTCGGGGCGGCTCCAGATCCAGCCGAGCCGGAACCTGAGCAACGTCGCATTTGTGATGACGGGTACGGAGAAATGCGGCCCGACGACCATCACGCGCTGGGATACCACCTACAGCTTTACGAATTGGGGCGCAGTCAATCTGCTCAAGCAGGCTCCATTCGACCTGAACCCAATCGACTGTGGCGCGTCGTTCGTCAGTCATCCACTGACTTGGAACTACGCGTGGTCGCTCTCGAACACGGGTGTGCCCACCGAGATCGGCACGGACAGCGCGACGTGCGACCTGCAAAACGCACTCTGCGCAGACATGTACGGCAATCCTTGATACCATGAAGCGGAGTCCGTTATGAAAAAGCTCTTGCCCCCCGTCCTATTGCTCCTCGTCGCCGTCACCGTCTACGGAGGTTGGTTCCGTGGCACGGAAGGACAGACGACCCCCTATCAGCTCGTCGTCGCCGGGATCAACAGCGGCAAGACGATTCATCTGACGATGCAAACCTATGAGCCGAACAGGTCAACAGAACCATTGCCACGCCATGCTCTGCCTGAGTCCTACACGGGTGAACTGTGGGTCACCTATACCAACGATCTCGCGCCGAGCGAGTGCTCAATCACCCGCGATGCGCAGGGAGCGGTCCTTCAACGTTCAGTGCTTGAGGGCAGCGACCTCGTGACGACATTCGCCGATGGCACATCGACCTCTACGCCAGGTCTGCCCTACAGCCGAGCGAAGGCGCTGCGCTTTGTGACCACCCCTGGCGTGAGTGTGTCGCCCGGCAGTGTCACCTCAGCCACCGCAGCGCAGTCAGGGAGCCATCGGTTCGTGAACCACTACGACCAGAAGACCGGAGAACTCAGCGGTTCGGAGACGTGGGACGATACCGTCACGCCGCCGCTCCTCGTCCGCCGTGTGAAGCAGTCGATCGAGGTGCTCACTGTGGATCCCTGCGTCCCCTCCGAGACGCCCGCAGCCGCATCGGTGACACCCACCGACACGCCGACGCCGACCGACACAGCCACGCCATCTGTGACGGACACGCCAACTGCGACGAAGACCGGAGCGGTAGCGCCGACGCTTACTCCCTAAGCCCGCTCGGGTCGCGCTACCCGGTATGGCGCGGTTCGCGGAGGTGAGGTCTCTCTACACGCCCTTGAACGTCGGCGTGCGCTTCTCTACGAACGCCTTCGCGGCCTCGCGATGATCGTTCGTTTGACCGGAGAGCGTCATGTTCAGCGCTTCTTGATCGAGCAGCGTCGGCAGGTCGCAGTCTTCCGCGCGGTTCAGGTTCTCTTTCATGCGCGCGTACGCCAGCGTCGGGCCGCTCGCGAGCTGCGCTGCCAGCGCCATCGTTTCTTCTTCGAGCTTGTCGTGCGCTACGACGCGATTCACCATGCCGAGCGCCATCGCATCCGCCGCGCTCAGCACTTCACCCGTGAAATACAGCTCGCGCGCCTTGCCCATGCCGACGAGCTTCTGCAGGAAATACGCGCCGCCGAAGTCGCCGCTGAAGCCGACGTTGCGGAAGATCGTGCCGAGCTTCGCGCTCTCCGAGGCGACGCGCATGTCGCAAGCCAGCGCGAGGCTGAGGCCCGCGCCGACCGCGTGGCCGTTCACCATCGCGATGGTCGGCTTCGGCATCGTGTGCAGCACGAGGCTCGTCGCCCGCTGCGAAGCACGCAGGCCCTGGATGCCCGCCGCCATCAGCGCCGCTGGCGACGACTCGCTGGCTGAGCCACCGTTCGGGTGCAGAATCGCGTCGCGCCCGGCCGCCATGCCCTTCACGTCGCCACCCGCGCAGAACGCCCGCCCCGCGCCCGTCAGCACGACGCAGCGCACGCTGCGATCGGCGCTGACATCACCGAGGTATTGCGCCAACATCGGCATCAGCGCCCCGCCCATCGCGTTCAAGCTCTCCGGGCGGTTCAGCGTGATCTTCGCCACGCCATCCTTCTTCTCGATCAGTACGTCATCAGCCATCATGTTCCTCCCCGTCGCTCAGTCGCTCAGTCGGCCGGATGTCGGTGTTTCTACAACCTAGAACCTAGAACCTACCGCCTCTAACCTCCAACATCCAACCTCTAATTTCCAGATCTCGCCCGCTCCTGCTCGATCAACATCCGCCGCAGGATCTTCCCGGAAGGATTCTTCGGGATCGAGTCCACGATCTCAATGAAGCGGATCTTCTTGTACGGCGCCACCTTCTCGGCGACGAACGCCAGCACTTCGTTCAGATCGATGCCGGGCTCGCGCGGCACGATGAACGCCTTCGGCACTTCGCCCGCCTCGTCGTCCAACTTCGGGATCACCGCCGCGTCACGCACGCCGGGATGCTCCATCAGCACCGCCTCCAGCTCGGCGGGCGCGATCTGGTAGCCCTTGTACTTGATCATCTCTTTCTTGCGGTCGTGGATGCGGATGTAGCCGTCGGGATCCGCCGTCACGATATCGCCCGTGCGCAACCAGCCGTCGTCCGTCATCGTTTCGCGCGTGGCGTCCGGATTGTTCCAGTAGCCCTGCATCACCTGCGGCCCGAACACCAGCAGCTCGCCGACTTCGCCCGGCCCGACTTCCTCGCCCGTCTCGAGGCTGACGATCTTCTCCAGCGTGTCCGCCACAGCCGGCCCCACCGTGCCGTCGCGCGGCGACGCGAGCGGATTGACGTTCGTGATCGGGCTCGACTCCGTCATGCCGTACCCCTGCATCACGATGCAGTTGAACTTCGCCGCGGCTTGACGTCCCACTTCGGCGGGCAACGGCGCAGCGCCCGACATGAGAAATCGCAGCGACGACAAATCGAAGTCGCCCAGCGTCGGCAGGTTGACAAGCGCCAGCACGACCGGCGGCACGCAGTACAGATCCGTTACCTTGTGGTTCTGGATGATATTCAGCGCCGCCTCCGGCTCGAAGCGCGGCAGAATGATCTGCGTCGCGCCGACGGCGAGGCCGCAGTTCAACAGCACCATCATCCCGTAGATGTGAAAGAACGGTAGGAAGTCCAGCACCACCGCCGATTCGTCGGTCATGCCCAGCGCCATCGTCTGGCGAACGTTCGCCGTCAGATTCTGATGGCTTAGCATCACGCCCTTCGGCAGCCCCGTCGTTCCGCTCGAGTACGGCAGTACCGCCATGTCCTTCATCGGATCGATCACGACGACATCAGGCGCACCCTTCGCGGCGGCCGCCATCTCCCACGCATTCTCCAACTCGTGGACGTGCTCCAACTTCGGCAAACGCGCCTTCGCCTCGCTGACAATCGGCAGCAGCGGCGTCAGCGTGAACACGACTTTCGCGCCTGCGTCGGCCAACTGATGCTCGACCTCGCGCTCGCGATAGAGCGGGTTCAGCGTCGTCACCGTCGCGCCCGCCAGCAACGCTCCGTGCAGCGCAACCGCGTACTCGCACGAGTTTGGCGCGTAGATGGCGATCATGTCGCCCTTGCGCACACCCTCGTCCTGCAACGCCCGCGCCATGCCGTTGACGGCATCCCACCAGTGACGGTAGGTGTACGCCGCCCCGTCGGCCGTCATCAGCGCCACCTTATCCGGCAACCGCCGGACCGTCGCTTCCATCATCTGGGGCACGCTCATCGGCGTGTACGGCTCCAGGCTCGGCCACGGGCTCTTAAACACCATCCGCCATCTCCTATCAGAGTCGATCGTTCGTGGAAGTCTACGTTAGCCCTTCGCGGCCGCGCAGGCAATACGTCCGGCGGGATACACGGATCGTCGCGGGGAGACTACGGCCTGTCTCACCGCGGCACCTCACCTCCGGCCGTTGGCCACCTCCTCTCCACAGCGTGGAAAGGAGCGCGTTTTGTAGAGCGCTCTCGCTTTCGAACGATTGCGATGAACGCGCGGGCTGCCAACAGCCGGGGCGGCTGTCCTACATCCCTGCGGTGCCGTAGCGGGTGCCCGTTTCGGCGAAGTCGCCGCGATCGCTGTAGGGGCGCAACCCGTTGCGCCCGCGCTCGGGTCGCAAATCTCCGCTCGAATCCAACGGTTGTGATGCATGGGGCGGGCTGCCAACAGCCGGGGCGGCTGTCCTACATCGCTTCGGTGCCTTGGCGGTTTCTCATTGCGGCGAAGTCGCCGCGATCGCTGTAGGGGCGCAACCCGTTGCGCCCGCGCTCGGCTGCGAATCAACACTCGAATCCAACGGTTGTGATGCATGGGGCGGGCTGCCAACAGCCGGGGCGGCTGTCCTACATCGCTCCGGTGCCGTGGGTCTCGTTTCGACGAAGGCGCCGCGATCACTGTAGGGGCGCAACCCGTTGCGCCCGCGCTCGGCTGCGAATCAACGCTCGAAACTCAAGCAAGCCCTCTGAGACGCGCTCTCCACATCGTGGAGAGGAGGTGGCCGAAGGCCGGAGGTGAGGTGCCCGTTTCGGCGAAACCGCCGCGATCGGTGTAGGGGCGCAACCCGTTGCGCCCGCGCTCGGCTGCGAATCAACACTCGAAACTCAAGCACGCC
>JANXYW010000246.1 GCA_025355835.1 Chloroflexota bacterium | reverse complement strand
GCCCGCGCGCACAGCGATCGCGCGCCCGCCGTTCGAGACGATCTCGCCGACGACCTGTTCGGCCGACTCTGGGCTCTGGAAGTAATTGACGACGACGGCCGCGCCTTCGCGCGCCAGCTCCTCCGCGCACGCGCGTCCGATACCACGCGACGCTCCCGTCACTACCGCCACTTGCCCGTCAAGCCGCTTGTTCGACATGTCTTCGCTCCTCTGTCGTGCTACCGCGACCGTACGTGGTCCGGCGCTGAATCCCGGTTTCGCGGCGAGACTATACGGCAAAGGCGCGGCCCGTAGAAGGAAGCCGCGTCAAGCGGGTGAAGGCAGCGGTCATTAGGCAGCGCGCGCGAGGTGATCCGGCTCAGACCCGGCCAGCGTGACCCGATTGCGCCCCAGTTCCTTCGAAGCGTACATCGCACGATCTGCGATGTCGATCAGTGCCTCGACATCGTGCCCGTGCGCCGGGAAGAGCGCCACGCCGACAGAGATCGTGACAGGCCCGACCGGCTGCATGCTATCGCCCGTCAGCGGCGCTCGTTCGACCGAAACACGCGCCCGCTCGGCAAGCTTGAGCGCTGTCTCTCCGTCGACGTCGGCGAAGATAATGAGGAACTCTTCGCCACCAAACCGGTACACCCGATCCTCCTCGCGGATCGATGACTTCAGTACTTCGGCAACGCGCTGGAGCGTAATATCGCCGACCCTGTGTCCGTAGTCATCGTTGAACCGCTTAAAGTGGTCGATATCGATCATGGCGATCGCGTGTGGTACGTCGTTCAAGGTCGCTTCCACCAACACGCCGTGGACGTCTTCGTTGAGCTGCCGCCGGTTCGGCAGCGACGTCAGCGCATCGGTATGCGCGTCGCGCTGGCTCTGCTCGTGCGAGTCTGCGGACACGATCGCCGTCGCCACCTGCGTGGCCATCATCTCCAGGATGCGCTCGTCGTCCGTATCGAAGCAATGCGGCGTGCGCGACCAGCACTCCAGCGTGCCCACCACGCGCGCTCCGACGATCAGTGGCACGACGATGCCCGATTCGATGCCATCGATGCGCTCGCCCTCGGCCATCTGCGCCGCCGCGCCGGCGTCGATGCTGATCGTCTTGCCGCGCTTGGCCGCGCGTCCAACGATGCCAGTGCCGAGCGATACGTCGGCCAGCCTGTCGACGTCGATCGCCTCGTCTCGCTCGGTGCCGGCAAAGGAAAGAACGCCGTTTACCATCCGCCGTACGGCGACGATATCCGCGCCGACAAGCTTCCGCGCCTCGCGAGCCGTCGTCTGCACAACGTAGCTCATATTCAGCGATTCGCCGACCTCGGAGCCAACCTGGTACAACGCCGCAAACTGATCGTTGCGTCTCTGCATGTTGCGTGTCGTGTCGACAAGTCGCCCCTTTTCGTCCTCCGCCGCGCGTAGCGCGCTACTCAGGCGTCGGCTCGTGACAACCGTAGCGATGCCGACGACGAACGCCGAAACTGCGGCTGCGATGATGATCGCGACGCGCGCGAGATTTGTCGCGTCGCGCAGGCGTGTTTGGTAGCTCTGCGCTTCGGTCGTGATCGCGGGTATTTCGAATCCAGTGAGTGTTCGCAGGGCGGTCGCCCGTAGCTGTAGATCGGCGAATGTCTCAGGCGTCGGCTCGTGCAAATATGCCGTGAGCGCGTCTCGTGCTTCGCCGACAGCCCCGAATATCTGGAGCGTCACGTCGGAACCGATCAGCACGTGCAGATTCTCGGCTTTGCGCGCCGCGCGTTCGATCGCGTCATGCGCCGCGATCGCGTTATCGAGCGAGATGCGACCGCGCCCCGACCCTGGTGTTGTCACAACGATGGCGTCTTCGAGTCGAAGTAGCGATACGTTGTCGATTTCCGCCCGGATGTCGGACGCGAGCAGTGCCGCGTTCGAGTCGTTGGTCGCGCGTCGCGAACTGTGCTCAACAATACCTGAGGTCAGCACGGCGATCACCACGACGGCGATGCCGGCGATGAGGACCGTTCCGAACTGGAGAAAGAGCGGGTCGACGCCCAGGCTAGCGCGCCTTCGTGTAGTCAAGGCGTGACCTCGAAGTCGACGCTCATGCCGCGCGCCATGTGCGCGCGCGGTTCGCCGTCGATGGTTGAAACGATCAGGCAGACGAATTTGTACTGGCCGGGCTGTAGCTGAGCTCGGAGCGCTTTCGTCATTCCGCCTTCAAACGGTTCCAGTTCACCCAGCGGCAGCTCGAAGCGTCCGCTGTGAATGGGTACGACGACGAATTCGTGCTCCTGGCTGGCGTCGTTCGCGACCACGAAGTCGACCGTGCCGGCGCGAGCGCTGCCTGAGGAAAGGCTGTACCTGTAGTCCCGCGCCTGTACGAGGACGGCGTTCGAGGCAACTTCGCCGAGATCGATCTCCTGAGGTTTGGGCGACGAACGAGCGTCTGCCGAAAAGCAAGCGCTCGCCAGCATTGCCACTACGATGAGGAATGGCGTAGCTCTCATTGCTTCCAATATCGGCCGCTTACCCAACTATGTACTGCGGGAAGGGTGTTGTGAACCGATGACAGGGGTGCGGGCACCTTGATAGGTGTCGCCCGCCATTGGAGTCGCGGAATCTGGGCGTCTGCCTAGTCGCGATCGGTGCAGCGAACACCGAACACGACAGACCGATGCGAACTAACTCACACCACTGTCGGCGGCCGGTATTCGCCCCACGCCGACCGCAGCTCCCCACAGATCTCGCCGAGCGTCGCGTACGCGCGCACCGCGTCGAGGATCGCCGGCATGAGGTTCGCTTCACCGCGCGCGGTCTCGGCCAGCGTCTTGAGCGCAGCGGCCGCCTTCGCGCTGTCGCGCGTTTCGCGCACGCGCCGCAGCCGCTCCATCTGTCCGCGCGATAGCTCCGCGTTGACGCGGAAGATGATCGGCTCCGGCTCTTCGTCGCTGCGAAACTTGTTCACACCGACGACTACGCGCGCGCCG
>JANXYW010000188.1 GCA_025355835.1 Chloroflexota bacterium | reverse complement strand
TGCTTGCCGTCATCACCACCCGGCTTGTCCGCGCCCATATCGATCGTGGCAAGCGATGCGACGATATCGCCCTGACCAACGCTGATCACCGACACACCCTGCGCCGAACGTCCCGTCATGCGGATGCTGTCCATGCGCGTGCGAATAACGATGCCGTCCTGGCTGATGACGATCAGCTCCTGCGCGGCGTTCACCGTCCGCGACGCGACGACCGGGCCGGTCTTCTTCGTGATCTCGTAGTTGCGCACGCCCTGGCCGCCGCGGTGGTGCGTCGGGTAGTCCTCGAACGGCGTGCGCTTGCCGTATCCGTTCTCCGTGATGCTGAACAGCTCACAGCCGGGCGTCACAACCTCCAGCGAGACGACCTTGCCGCCCTTCGCGAGCTTGATGCCGCGGACGCCGCCCGACGTGCGAGAGGCCGAGCGCAGATCCGTGACGGAGAACCGCGTCGCCTGGCCGTTCGTCGTGATCATGACGATCTCGTCGTTTTCGTGCACCAGCTTCGCCGCGATAAACTCGTCGTCCTTCTCCAGATCCATGGCGATCTTGCCGTTGCGGCGAACCTCTTTGAAGTCGGCCAGCGGCGTCTTCTTGACCTCGCCACCGGCGGTGGCCATCACCATGTAGTCCTTGTTGTAGTCGCGAATCGTCACCAGCGCCGTCACCTGCTCGCCGGGCTCGCTATCGATGACATTGACGAGTGGGATGCCCTTCGCCTGGCGTTTCGCGTCCGGGAGATCGTACGCCCGTGACTGGAACACGCGGCCGCGTTCCGTGAAGAACAACACGTTGTCGTGCGTGTCGCAGACGATGAGGCGCCGAACGGCATCCTCCTCGCGCGTCACCATGCCAGTGATGCCCTTGCCGCCGCGACGCTGCAACCGGTACGTCTCGAGCGGCAGGCGCTTCACGTAGCCGCGGTTCGAAAGCGTCACGACGATTTCCTGATGCGCGACGAGGTCTTCCTCAGCAATCGTCTCGGCGCCGGACTCGACGATCTGCGTCTTGCGCTCGTCGCCGTACTTCGCCTTCACATCCGCCATGTCCTCGAGGATCAGGCCGTCGATCTTCTTGGGATTCTTGAGCAGATCTTCGAGGTAGGCGATGCGCTTGATCAGCTCTTTGTACTCGTCCTCGATCTTGTCGCGTTCGAGCTTGGCGAGGCGGCGCAGCTGGAGGTCGAGCACCGCCTGCGCCTGGATCGCGCTCATCTCCCACGGCTTCGCCAGCATCTTGTCTTTGGCGTCGTCCGCTGAAGCGGCGCCGCGGATGAGGGCGATGATCTTGTCGATATCTTTGAGCGCGATCAGGTAGCCGAGCAGCAAGTGCTCCCGCTCTCGCGCCTTCTCCAGATCGTACTGCGTGCGACGGCGAATGACGTCGCGCCGGTGCTCGATGTACGCCTCGAGCATGCGCTTGAGGCCCATCGTCTTCGGCTGACCGCCGTCGAGCGACACCATGTTCACCGCGAACGATGTCTGCATGGCGGTGTGCTTGTAGAGTTGGTTCAGCACGCTCGCGGCCTGACCCTCGCGCGTCAGCTCGATGACGATGCGCATACCGTGGCGGTCGGATTCGTCGCGCAGGTCGCTGATGCCGACGATCTTGCGATCCTTCACCATGTCGGCGATCTTCTCGATCAGCGTCGCCTTGTTCACCTGGTACGGCAGCTCCGAGACGATGATCATCTCGCGGTTGCCGCGCGCCATCTCTTCGACGCGCGCTTTGGCCTGCATCATGATGCGGCCGCGACCGTCCGCATACGCCTCCTTGATGGCGTCGCGCATGAACTCGTGGCGGTTGCCCTCATCGTCCAGAGCGCTGTCCCGTCGCATGCGGAAGATGATGCCGGCAGTCGGGAAGTCCGGCCCCTTCACGATCTCAGCTAGCTCATCGGTGGTCGTTTCCGGGTTCTCGAGGAGCTTCACGACGGCGCTGCAGATCTCGTTGAGATTGTGCGGTGGGATGTTCGTCGCCATGGCGACGGCGATGCCCGTTGCGCCGTTCACGAGCAAGTTCGGCACGCGCGCCGGCAGCACGACAGGCTGCATGAGCGAGTCGTCGTAGTTCGGATATTGATCGACGGTGTTGCTGTCGATGTCGGCGAGCAGCTCACCCGTGATCGCCGTCATCTTCGCTTCGGTGTACCGCATCGCGGCCGGCGGGTCGCCATCGACGCTGCCGAAGTTGCCCTGGCCATCGACGAGCTGGTAGCGCATGGAGAAATCTTGCGCCATGCGCACCATCGCCTCGTAAAGAGGCGCGTCGCCATGGGGGTGGTACTTCCCCATCACCTCACCAACGATGGCCGCGCTCTTCCGGTACGGCGTATTGGGGCGCAGGCCCATCTGGTGCATGGAGTAGAGAATGCGCCGCTGCACAGGCTTCAAGCCGTCGCGCACATCGGGCAGCGCACGCGACACGATGACGCTCATCGCGTAGTCGAGATACGACGCGCGCATCTCGTCTTCGATACCCCTGTTACGGATATTGCCGAGGTTAGAGTCGGTGGTCATGCGATGATGTTGGCTCTCGCAACGCGGCCCGCGTAGTTACAGCAGGCCGTTCGATCCTACTAACGAAGTTTAGCAGTTCGCACGCCCTTAGAGCCATGTCCGTGGCAGACCTGCCAGATTCGAAAACGCGAACATCGAGCGTTCTGAGGTGGGTGGGCCAATGGGGCCGAGCGGCGCAGACTTACGCCTGCGCGGTGGCCGTTTCCGCGTATGGCGGCGCCGGCTGATACTCCATGAACGCCTGCACTTTGCGCGCGTCTTCGGGCGACTTGAGCTGCCCGACGACGTACAGCGCCATGTCGATCCCCGCCGACACGCCCGCCGCGGTGATGACGTTGCCGTCGTGCACCCAGCGTTCGCCATCGACGACCTCGACGTTGCCGCCGAGGTCGCGCAGTTCCTGCTTCGCGCCCCAGTGCGTGGTCGCGCGCTTGCCTTCGAGAAAGCCGGTCGCGTGCAACAGCATCGCGCCCGTGCACACTGACGTGACGAGCTGCGCCTCGTCGCCCGTGTGTTTGATGTACGAAAGCAACGGCTCGTTCGTCATGCCCGGACGCGTGCCGAAGCCGCCGGGGATACAGATCATGTCGGGCTTCGGAGCGTTCTCGAACGTGTGATCAGCCGCGACCCGCAGGCCGTGGAACGCGCGCACCATCGGCGTTTCGGCGACGCTGTACACGTGCCAATCGTGGTCGATGTACTTCGCCGCCATCGCCATCACTTCGTACGGCCCCACGAAGTCCAGCTCCTCGAAATCGGGGAACAGAATGAATGCGATGTTGAACGTCATGGAAAGCCTCTGGTGCGCCGTCACGCGGATGAGAACGCCGCCGGCGAGGTCCGCCCGCCTCGATGACTGCGACTACAGTTTGAACCGCGTTTGGCGCGGGCGCAACGAACGTGATCTCGCGGGACCTTTAAGCTGTACGACGCGGGCTGAACGCCCGCGCTCCGGAGAGGGGATACCTCACGCCCTGCTACGTGCCCGGGGGCAGCTGCGGTGCGGCTGGCGGCGCACCTTCGACGACGCGCTCGGCGCGGACGACGAGGCGCTTATCGTACTGGTGGGTCGCGGCGTTGAACGTGCCCCCGCAGGTGATGAGGGTCACGGTCTCTCGCGGCGTGGGGCCTACGATATCGTTGACGGGCGCGGTCGCGGCGTCGAACTGCTTCTTAAACGTGACGGTATAGCGGTACTCCGTGCCGTCCGCGAGTCGTACGCGGATCAGATCGCCCGCTTCGAGATCCTTCAAGTTCCAGAAGACCGCGGGCCCGACGCGGATGTAGTCCACGTGCGCCGCGAACACGGCATTGCCGCCGAAGCCCGGGTGGGCGCTAAAGTCGTACCAGGCGACATCGGTGGCGTTGTCGGGCGCCTGCATGACGCCCTCTTCGTTCACGCCCTTATCGACGATCGGCGCGTCGATCTTCGCCTTCTCGATCACGATGCGCGCAATTGCGGAATCGGATCCGGGCGGGAACTGGCTCGACGGCGTCGGCGTCGGGCCCGGCGTCGGCGTGCTGAACTCGCCGAAGCCCACCACGGTCTCGAGGCTGCTGTTGCCGTCGTCGCCGCCAATTCTGCCGGTTGCGACAAGCGCCATCAGCGCCACCGCGGCGACGATCAGCGTCGCACCGACGGAGATGAGCAGCCACGAGAGCTTGTTCTGGTTCACACGTTCACCCACACCATCTTCTCACACCAGGAACGCTCGCTACGCTGCGGCGCTACACGCGGACGCCCCTGACGATGTACCTGTTGCTGTAATGCCCCGCGCTGAAACTGCCAATGCAGGTCACCAGCGTGACGCTCTCCTGCCCCGTCTGCGCGACAAAGGTCGTGAAGTCCTGGTCGGGCTCGGCCCATTGGCCCCATTGCACGGAGTAGTTCACAGGCCCGTTCTCTGTATGTACGGTCACAATGTCGCCCGGCTGCAGGTCGCGGATGCTCCAGAAGACGGCCGGACCGACATGAATATAGTCGACGTGGCCGGCGATGACCGTATTCGAACCCGGCTGCCCTGGCGCTCCGCCCAATCCTGTCCAGCCATCCGCTGCGAAGTCGTACCACACGGCGTCGTACGCGCCCGACGGATTACCCATCTGTCCATCGCCACCGATGGTGCGGGAGTAGATGCTCGCATTGACGCCGATGGCGGGGATCGAGAGCGTCCACGCCGTTCCTAGTTCAGGGCCGGGACCGGAGAGGTCCGCGCCTGGAGCCGGCGCCTGATATTGCGGCACGTCTCCAGATGGCGCAGAGGGCGCGTCGCTGGAAGACGAATCGCCGCCCGTGGTTGCTTGCAAACCCGCACTCACGGGCACGGGTGTCGATGTCGGCGTCGTCGCCGCCTTCGTCGCAGGGGCCTTGGTCGCCGCCACCGTGGGCGTAGATGGGCTTTGCGTCGCTGCCAGTACTTCTGTCTTCTTGGAGTCGCCGCCGCCGGAATAGACGGCGAAGGTGACACCGGCTGCCGCCAGCGCGACCACGGCCGCTGGCACGCCCGCGATCAGCAGGCGCTTGAGCGGACTGGCGTTTCTCCACAACGTGTTGATGAACTCTGACATGCGACTCTCTCCCTCTACTCTCGGCCACCCGTACGCGGGGCAACCCGTCGGCTATCGGCTCACACATGGCGGTGCAGCCGCTACGTACGCGCTATGTGCAGGCGTCCTACACGCGCCGTCCCCAGACGATCTGGCGGTTGTTATAGTGGCCCGCTTCGAACTGGCCGCCGCAGGTAATGAGCGTGATCGATTCGTCCGCTGTTGCCTGGACGATCGGCGTCCAGTCGGCTGCCGAGGCGTCGATCTGTTTGTTGAACTCGATCTTGTACGTGGCTTTCGTGCCGTCTGCTTGCTGAATCTCGACCGTGTCGCCGGCCTCCAGTTCGTGCAGCCGCCAGAAGACTGCGGGACCGTAGCGAATATAGTCGACGTGGCCGGCGAGAACGACGTTGCCGCCCTTGCCCGGTACACCGCCGAGGCCCGGCCATTGGGAGAAGTCGTAGTACGCGACATCCTCCGGGCCGTTCGGATTCGGCATCTGTCCGTCGGTACCTACTTCTTTGACGGAGAACTGCGCATCGACGCCGATCTTCGGGATGACGAGCCGGGTGCCGCCGAAGTCGCCACGGCCGGCTTCGCCGGTACCGCGGGCCGCGAGGTCGCCGGGCGCGAGTGTATCGCCCGGGCTCACAGCGATCGGTGTCTTTAGGCCAGCGTTGGCGCCCGGCGTGGGCGTGCCGGCCGGCTTGGTGCGCGTCGCCTCCACAGTCGGCGTCTTCGCCTTTGCGCTGTCGTTGGTGTTCTTCTTCGAACTGCCGCCAGACATCGACACGACGACCGCCACGATGATGGCAACCACCGTCAGCACGGGTACGCCGAAAAGGATCAGTTCCGGATGACCGCCGGTGAGCTTTCGCAGCGTTTCGTTCTCGCGCAGTCCGCTCAGGAAGCCGCCGCCGGATGGTCCATTCATTGATGCCGTTCCTTCGTGTGATTCCCCGCCGGCGATCCCGCCGACGGACGGCCGCTACCCTAAGCTCGCGGCCCGCCCCACATATTGCCATATTCCGCGCCTGTTGCGCTCGGTCAGAAGCCTTGCGGCCTTACCATCGCGCCCTTCGGTAGATACGATCACGATTGTTTCACGGATGCAACGAGGAGGCCCCCTCGAATGAGGGGGCCTCCTGCTTCAGGACATCCGTGCCCTGGTTCGTCCGTAGACCGTTGGTTACTTGCCAGCGCGGCGCGTAACCATGCCACCGGCAACCAGCGCAACGCTGCCCAGAACCAGCGCGATCAGCGTCCACATCGGGAGGCCGCTCGAGCCGTTCTGGCCAAGGTATCCGCCGTTACCCGTGTCCGGACCACCGATGCCGCCGCGAGGCGTCGCGACAGGAGCGGGGTTCTGGGGCTGCGTTGCCAGCGCCAGGGAACAGTCCACGCGGACGGAGGTCTGGACGGTGGTGGCGAGGCCGCTGTCACCAGCGGTGACAATGACCGTCACACCCGCGCTCGAGTTCGAGAGCGGAGTGATGACCGAGCTCGCCTTGCCGTCCTGGGTGACGGTGTTGATCGGGTTGGCCGTGCCGAGTGCCACGACGCTGAAGTTGACCGGAACGCCGTTGGCAACATTGTTGCCGGCGGAGTCGGTGACCTTCGCCGTCACTGTGGATTTCTCGGTGCCATCGCACTTGATGGCCGAAGCCTCAGCCGTCAGGACGTTGCCACTCGGAACGCCACCAACGGTGAGCTTCTGCGTGTCGTGGTCCTGCGAGCTGAGCACGACGCAGCCGGTGAGCGCGCAGCTGATCAGGTTGATCGCGGCGTCGATCGTCGGCGTGCCCGTCTCCTTGCCACCACAGATGACGGTGTAGGCTGCCGTCGGCAGGCCGGTCGTCTTGGGGTGGAGGGTGAAGAAGGTGTTCGAGGTCACTTCCTCAGGCGCGTCGCCGATGCCAATCTTGGCCATCTCGGTGTCCTCGTTCGGGGTCACCTTGAAGTAGACCGGGATGCGCGTGAGAACCGTGTTGTCCTTATCCGTCACAACTGCCCAGGCAACCGTGGACGTCGGCGGAGCAAGACCTTCAGTGACCTTGGTGTCCGTGATGCACTTGCCGACGTTCGTCGAGTTCACGTTGGTCTCGACGATCTTCTCGCCGAGCGTGAGAACGACCTGGTTGGGCGAACCAACGACGTTGACGTCGAACGTCTGCGCGACCACGTCCTGTGTGACGTTGACCGTCTTGACATCGCCAGCCGACGAGGTGGCGTTCAGGATGTGGAACATGATGACGCCGTCACCATTGTTCGGCACACCCGCCGGCGCGGTCTGACCGCCGTTGCAGTCATTGTCCGAGCCAACCGCCCAGTCGCGGGTGATCGTGCCGGTCGTTCCGATGAGCGTCTGGCCGGGTACCAAGACCGTCGACGGAGTGACGTAGGTCACGTTCCCACCCAACGTCAGCGTCGTGGCGCTCGGCACGGTCAAGACCAGCCACTGGCCGTTGAGCGTGACGTCGGGCGATCCACTGATCGTCACCACGTCACCAGACGACAAGCCCAGGCTGGTCGCTGTCGTGATGTTGCTGTTGAGGAACGTCGAGGGCAACACTTGCTGGACGACCGCGCCCGCTACGGTGCCGGCAGCCAAGTTGTCCACAGGAATTGAGAAGGTGTTCGCGTCGATGATGGTCGCCGTGAACGAGCCGTTGATCGGGGCCGTGCCGGTGTTGCCCGAAATCTGCACGGGTACGAGTGCCGCCGTCGCCCCGAGGCCGTGGGCGGTCGCGGTGATAACAGTCGGGTTCGCGGTGCTCGCGAGAGTGATGGCCTTCGCCGCGCCCAGGGTCACGGTCGCGGTGCCGTTACCCGTGACGGTGCTGGTCAGACCCTCGTTCGCCCGGTCGTCACGCAGACAGTTGAAGTCCAGGTTCAGCGGAGTGATGGGAGGCGTCGTGGCCGTCTGGCTCAGGGCCTCAATCGAAATGAGGCCGGCAGGGAGGTCGATGTCGGTGGGCTGGTCGTGGTTCACGAAGACGAATACGTCCAGCGTGCACGCCAGGCCGCTGCCGAAGGCAATAACGCTGTTGCCAGCAGTCTTGCAGTCGGTGC
>JANXYW010000126.1 GCA_025355835.1 Chloroflexota bacterium | reverse complement strand
ACCGAAAGGCTCGCTCCGGTCGCGCCGGAGTTCTACGTGCGCGACGTGGACGCCAGCGTTGCGTTCTACGTGGACGTGCTCGGCTTCACGCTGATTCGCGCCGATGTCACCGGCGAAGGTCGGCGAACGTTCGCGGTGCTGGCGCGCGGCGCGGCGGAGTTCCTTCTCGCGCATGAGGCGTTTCTCGGTTCCGCGAACCGCGAAGCGCTGCCGTACCCGCGCGCCAGTGGCGTCGATATTCGTCTGATGGTGGATGATGTCGACGCGGTGTACGCGCACGTCGTCGGTGCGGGAGCGAAGATCGTTCTGCCGCTGAAGGATCAGGAGTACGGACTGCGCGACTTCACCGTCGCCGACCCGGATGGGTTTCGGATCCGATTCGCGCAGCGCATCGTGTAGTTGGGCGATTTCGGACCACTCTCCGTTGATCGGACGCGGAGCGTGTGGCATAGCCGTCCTCGGCTGTGCGTCCGGCAAGGCCGGACCGACGCGGGCAACTCGTTATCCGACGCATGCCCACCGCGTGCGAGACCTCGCGGCGAAACGACGCGGGCTGAATGCCCGCGCTCCGGCGTGGCGGGCATTCGCTACGTCGCGACGGTGATCTCCGCCGGAATCTCCAGCTCGCGGTCGTTCCAGCGGACGACGATGCGGCCTGTCGCGTGTACGGGGCGGCCCCCGTCGAACGATGGTTTGCCGCGCTCGGCGATGGGCGCCCAATCGACGCCGAATTCGACGCGCACCGGCACGTTCGTCGTCAGTTTGAGCGGTGCGGTGAGCGCGCGGCCGCTGCCGTCGATGCGCTGGAGCCACGCGGGCGGATCGATCGTCACGTCGGCCGCGGCGGTGCTGACGAGCACGATCGACCCGCGCATCGGCTGGCGCAGCCGCGCGCTGCCGAGATCGAGCGAGGGTGGGCTGGCGCTGACGTGCGCCGCGTACAGCACGAGGCCCTTGGCGCGAATGATCGCCGTGTCCTTCGACGTCCAGCGCACCGTGAGTTCGGCATCGATCGTGTAGCCGCGCGTCGATGCGTCGCGGCTGAACTCCGGCGAGTCCCAGTCGATCGTGAAGGTCACGAAAAAGCGGCCCGGCAACACCTTCGATGTGGCCACTTCGGCGTGCACTGGGCCGACGGCCTCGATGGTCACGCTGTACGGCGGCGCGTGCTTCCACGTGAGCTGCATCGTGCGCGTCGTGTCGGCGCCAAACTGCAACTTGCCGAAGTCGATGCTCGACTGCAGCCCGTCGGGCAGTCCCGGCGTGACTGGCGCGGACGGCCGCTCGACGCGCGTCGGTGTCTTCGGCCGCGGAGGAGGGGGCGCCGTCATCGGGCCAATGCGCTCGCGGCGCGGCGCTGCCAGCGACGATGCGAAGTTCGCGAGCGCCCACTCGACCCGCTCGGCCAGGCGACGGTGCGACGACTGCAGTTCGGACGCCAGTTGCTTGCCGGCGCGGTTGACCAGTTTCGGATCGGCGGCGCTGCTGACACCCAACACGGCCCAAGGCTCGCCGTTGTAGTTCGTCGCCACGTACATGTTCGCTTCGGTGCCGCGGCCCTTCAATTCGTCGTAGGCGGCGTTAATCTCTTTCGCGACGTTGGCGTCGCCGCCGCGGTCGGGGTGATGCACCTCGATCAGCGAGAGATGCGCGGCCTTGATCACGCACTCGGGTGCGCCTGGCACGATGCCCAGCCGCTTCCAGTGTTTTGCCGTGCGGTCGCTGCTCATCGTCCCTGCCAATCGCGATTCCTCTCGACGTTGCACAAGGATCGTAGGTGAGACCGGGGCGAGGCGCACGCATCGCCTCCGTTTGGCGACTCCTCTAGCCCACACGGCGCGGGCCTCCGTCGACGCTTCGAGGGTTCGCCGAACCGAGGGTTTGACATCGCGCGCCCGGGCAATGGCTCACGCGCCCATAGCCTGTACGTAATCCGACCGTCACACAACGCGTCATCATGGCCCTCTTATCAGGTGCGCCCGATCGCTGCTAGGGTTCCGCCCGCCGTGGGGACTGGTCCGAGAGCAGCAGCCCGCGACAGTGGGCCACACGGCGGGACAAAAGCCCGGGAGGTGGTTACCTCTCGGGCTTTTCATGTGGAGGGACCGACGATGAAACGATGGCCGGCAGCACTCTGCGCAATCGCGATTGTAGTCGCGGCAGCCGCATGTGGCGGCAGCGATAGCAAGAAGGCAACCCCGACTGCCGGCCGCGGCGCCGCCAGCCCGGCCGCATCGGCCGCGGTCGCCAAGAGCAGCGGCAGCACAACGCTGAAACTCGTGTTCCTCGGCGACATGAGCGTGCCCGATCCCGATGTCTTCTACGACATCGAGGGCAACACCGTCATCCTCTCGACGTATGAAGGGCTTCTGCGTTACAAGCCCGACTCCACCGACTTCGAGGGCGTGCTTGCGTCGTCGTGGGAAGTCTCTGCCGATGGCATGACGTACACCTTCAAGCTGCGGCCGAATGTGAAGTTCCACGACGGCACGGCGTTCGATAGCGCCTCGCCGGGCCGAATATCCCGAAATCGAATCTGAGCCGTGCGCTTTGGTGGTGAGATGGAGCGGAAGACGAGATTCGAACTCGCGACCCCGTCCTTGGCAATTAACCCACGGCTCTACAGGCTGCTAACGAATCTAGCACGCCCCGAAAAGTGATGCTAGCTGCTACGAATTACGGGGTCGCGAGCCATGCCAATTATGAGACCCTTGCACGGGCGATGCGCGCCAAACGGATGGCCAGGTCACGCGGGGAGGAGTGCACAGACCGCAACAGAGGGCCCCGTGCTTCTCGATGGATGTCAGTTGCAGCGATTTGAGGATGCGAACCTCGTTTTCGCTAGGCGCACCGTCTTCGTCGACGAATCACCGTCATGGAACGTAGGTCGGTACCGGTGGGAGATTGTGTTCGCCCTCGCGCAGCTTAGCCTCGATCGCGGCGAGATTCTGATCCGTAGGATAGATATCACCACGAACTTGGCCGACGAACGTGTTCAGCCTGGCGACCATCGTCAGAGAATTCGTAGGCTCTCCTTGCAAGCGGTCAAAACCATCCCAAGCGTCCCCGAGATTCCTGGTCGCGCGCACGTAAGCACGTAACTTGTCTCTACTGCGGTGGTCACGAACGAAAGCGTTCTGGGTCACGTCCTCATACTCGACGACAAGTTGAGCACGCGTCGCATGAGCAAGCGGAGCGCGGTCCTCGTACGAGTTTCCCGCGCCGCCAATCTTGAGCACGGCCATACCAGCTGCGAAACTCGCCATCACAATGAGAAGGAACAATATTGATCGCTGTCGTTGCCTCACGGCGGCTGTCATTCCTCCTGCCGCACGCCGGAACACCATATCGACCAATCAGCGAAGGCGCGCCGGATATTGCCCATGCTTCAAGGCGCAGCCGAGGGCTTCGTACGGGCCTGTGATCGGACAGGCGAGATGTTGTCCGAGGGCTGCGGGGTATGAGTTGCCGATGCGCCACCGATCGGAGGTGCGGTCCTCGTAAGAAGGCGATCCGCGCCGATCTGAAACGCCTTTAGCACGCTCTCGTCGAAGAACGGGCCGGTCTGTGCAAAGGTATTAGCGACGGCCGCGGCACGGAACCGCGCCACTATGGGATCCGACGAGCCCCTCGCTCGGTGCGTCAGCTGCATAGGTGACCTCGTCGCCGGCGCTTTCGTATTCATGGATCGCGGTACCGAGCGTGAGCTCGTACGCCACGGTGTCGTACGTAGCAAACCGCGCGAAGGTGATGAAGACCCGCCGTCCGCCGTCGCCAGAGAGCTCTGGATGCTGGAAGGGGCTGTAGCAGGTCGGCACGGCCGGCTGCGCGATGGCCGAACAGTCCAGCCATGGCCGGGGCTCGCTCCACGGCCCTTCGAGGCGGTCGGCGGTGCGCGCGCCCAGCTGCGCGATGCCGACGTTCTCGAGCGCGACGTACTTGCCGAGCGCGGAGTTGTAGCTGATGCTTGCGCCGTTCTGGAACGCGGCAAGGCGCAAGAGTGGATCCGCCGGCAGGTCGTGTGGCCAGAGCGGGCGCGCCTCTGCCGGAGATCGCGACCAGGCGCCGCCGTCCCAGAATTCGTACGCGTCCGGCACGCTCAATCGCCCCGGCTCGACGCGCGCAAGGAGCTGCTTGCTGGTGTTCGTCTGGAGCACGACGCGGAGAAAGCCATCGCCGTCCATATCCACCGGCTGCGCGCCGATCACCTGCTCCGTGAATGCACTACCCGCATCCCAGAGGTCGCGCGCAAGGACGGTGGTTTGCATCGTCCGTGTGTCGAGGCGTGCGACGCCCACCTCGCCGATTGAGTAGGAAGCCGGACCGGAGCCGTAGACATACGCGGTGTAGAAATCGAACGTGTGATCGTCGACCGGCCAAGCACCCACCGGCCAGACCGTGAGCGATCCGTCCTTCGGCAGGAAGGGCACGGCAATTCCATCCCGTGCGTAGTAGTGAAGCTTCGGGCACCCGTCCGCGTCCGTGCTGCTCGACCATGCTATGGAGTTCTGCTCGATGATCTTTCCGGACTCGGGAAGGAATAGCGTATCGCCGAAGATCCAGTACGTGCGGTCGCCCACAACGAGCGAGGCTCCGCCGTCCGCACCTTGAACGAGCGCGGCTGCGGCGTCTTCATTCGAGAACGAACAAACTGACCGCACATAGATCGCTGGAGGCGCTGCCGCGGCGAGCGCGCTGGAAGGGTCGCTGATTCGCGCCTCGGAACCGACCGAGCCTGCCGTCAACAGCACGAACCCGGCGAGCGCAGGCAGAGCGGCGCCCGCCAGAACAACGCGTTCCTTATGCGCGCGCACCAATGAGCGGGCCGTGTGCACAAGGAACGCAGGTC
>JANXYW010000102.1 GCA_025355835.1 Chloroflexota bacterium | reverse complement strand
GACGCGAGCGGCGTGCTCGATACGTATCAGACGCTGGTGAACCCGGGGCGAAAGCTCGAGTATCGGATCTCGATGCTCACGCATATCGAGCCGGAGATGCTGGACGCTGCGCCGCATTTCGGCAGCATTGCGCCGGACATCGAGCGGTTCATCGGGTTCGATGCGATCGTTGGGCAGAACCCGACGTTCGATACGACGTTTCTGCAGCGCAAGGGCGTGCAGATCTTCGGGCCGACGTACGACACGTTCGAACTGGCGGGGCTGTTGTTGCCGGATCTGCGGCAGTTCACGCTCGGGGCCATCGCTGACCATTTGGGGCTGACGTTTACGAATCGGCATCGCGCGATGGCGGATGCTGATGCGGCGATGCGCGTGTTCGCATCGCTGCGGCAACGGCTCGTCGATTCGCCGCCGGAACTGATCGCGGAGGTCGAGCGCATCGCGTCGGCGAGCGAGTGGACGCTGCGGCACCTGTTCCAGGAGATCGCGAACGAGACGCCGTGGGCGACGGGTGATACCGATCGACCGGGCATCGTGCACGGATTCGTGAAAGCGCCGGGTGAGTTGCCGGAGGTGCGCCCGCCGTCGCCGAAACGCATCGTTGTGCCGTCGGAAGAAGCGGTGCGGCTCATCGGCGCGGGTGCGGCGCGCGAAGTGATCGAGCAGTTCGAAGAGCGGCCGGAGCAGGCGGCGATGGCGCGCGCCGTCGCGGAGGCGATCGCCGAGGGCGACAGCCTGATCGTCGAAGCGGGAACGGGCGTCGGGAAGTCGCTGGCGTACCTGGTTCCGTCGGCGCTGCACGCGGTGCGAAACAATACGCGCGCCGTCATATCGACGAACACGATCAACCTGCAAG
The DNA here is from genome assembly GCA_025355835.1 of Chloroflexota bacterium. GTDB lineage: Bacteria > Chloroflexota > Dehalococcoidia > DSTF01 > JACRBR01 > JANXYW01. The sequence continues at coordinate 3,514 of JANXYW010000102.1, read as the reverse complement.
AGCAACTGATGTCGCAGGACATCCCCATCGCGCGGCGGCTGCTGGCGGAAGCAGGCATCGCGTACGACGATCTGCGCGTGGCGCAGCTGAAGGGACGGCGCAACTACCTGTGCTTGCTGCGGTGGACGGGTGCACGGCGCCTGGGATCGATGTCGATCGAGGAGACGCGCGTCGCGGTGCGGCTGCTGTTCTGGCTGGGGCAGACGAGCACGGGCGATCGCGCAGAGCTGAATCTTCGGCGCGAGGAAGATGCTGCGTGGAGCCGCGTAAGCGCGCACGAGGGCGGCTGCATCGCGATGCAGTGCGAGTATGTGCGCGACGGCTCGTGCTTTCTGTACCGCGCGAAGAAGCAGGCGGAAGCGGCGCACGTGCTGATCGTCAACCACGCGCTGCTGCTGTCGGACGTGGCGACGGGCGGCAACGTGCTGCCGGAGTATCAACACCTGGTGGTCGACGAGGCGCATCATTTAGAAGAGGAAGCGACGAACCAGTTCGGGTTCAACGCGTCGGAGGCGGACGTGTTGGCGTGGCTGGAGCGGGCGCATTCGCGGGCGGGGATCGGGCGCGAGAGCGGGCTCACGGCCAGCGTCGACTCGGCGACGCGCGTGTCATCGCAGGCGTTGGGGCCAGCGCCGCAACTGCAGTCGCTGGCGCGGACGCTGGCGCAGTCGACGATTCGGGCGCGGGATCGCGTGCCGGCGTTCTTCCGCGCGCTGCAGCAGTTCGGGCAAGAGCACAGTAGCGGCCGGAACGACTTCGACGAACGGATACCGATCAATCGCGGCATGCGCGTGCAGCCGGACTGGTCGGACATCGAAGCGGATTGGTTCAACACCGAAGCTATGCTCGCTGAGGTGCTCGGCGTGCTCGAAGAACTGCACGAAGCACTGACGCAGGCGGACGTGAAGGACGTGCTCGATCACGACGCCGTCGTGGCCGAAGCGGTGGATCTGCTCGACGACGGCGAAGCACTGCGCACGGGGTTGTCGCGGATCATCGGCAAAGACGATCGCGAGACGGTCTGCTGGCTGACGATGGGGCGGCGCGATGCGTCGCCATCGCTGTCGAGCGCGCCGCTGTCGGTTGCGGAAACGCTGCGCGCGGGGCTGTACGGATCGAAGGAGAGCGTCGTCCTGACGAGCGCGACGCTGAGCACCGAAGACAACTTCGACTACATCAAGGGCCGATTGGGATTCGAGGACTCGCGCGAGTTGCTGCTGGGATCGCCGTTCGACTATCGGCAATCCACGCTGATTCTCGCGCCGAGCGACATGCCGGAGCCGGATCAGCAGGGTTATCTGGCGGCGCTGCAGTCGGCGATCATCGAGCTGGTGACGGCGAGCCGGGGGCGGGCGCTGGTGCTGTTCACGTCGCACGGCGGGCTGCGGGCGGCGTACCAGGGGATCAAGCGGCAGCTCGAAGAACAGGAGATCCTCGTGCTGGGCCAGGGCATCGACGGGCCGCCGCGGCAACTGCTGGCGACGCTGAAGGAGAATCAGCGGACGGTCGTGCTAGGTGCGGCGAGCTTCTGGGAAGGCGTGGACGTGACGGGCGACGCGCTCTCGCTGCTCATCATGGCGCGACTGCCGTTCGCGGTGCCTTCCGACCCGGTGTACAAAGCGCGATCGGAGCTGTTCGACCAACCGTTCGAGCAGTACGCGCTGCCGCAAGCGATCCTGCGCTTCAAGCAGGGCTTCGGCCGGCTGATTCGGCGCAAGACGGATCGAGGCGTGATGGTGGTTCTGGATCGCCGCTTCCGCAGCCGTCGGTACGGCGAAGCGATCGTACGCTCGCTGCCGTCGTGCGAACTGCGCGAGCCGCCGCTGCGCGATCTGCCGGGCGAAGTGATCGCGTGGCTCGATCGGCCCGCGACCAACACACCTTCGGCGTGAACATTCAACTTCGGCAGGTGGAGGATGGCGATGCCGCGTGGCTCGACGGGTGGTTGGCGCCAGTTGCAGTATCGGTGGCGTACGACGATGTCGATCGCTCGCGGCCGGGAGCGTCGTTGATCGAGCGGCTGCGACGCGAGCACGGGTTGCGTGCGCAGATTATCGCGCGCGACGGCGAGGCCGCGGGGCTTGTTGTGTATCGCGTGGGTGCGCCGCGACCCGATGCGGCGATCGTCGAGATCATCGCGACGCCGGCTGCGCTCGCGCGGCGCGGGTCAGGAATGAGTGCGGCGGCGCTCGTGGAGGATGCGGTGCGGGCGGAGGGTGTGCGGATGGTGTACGCGCCTGCGCCTGCGGTGCATGGTATAGCCACGTATTTCTGGATCAGGCTGGGGTATCGGCCGCTGTTGCGCGGGGAGTGGCCGTGCGAGCGCGCGGGGGTCGCGTGGTTGGTGCGAGAGCTCTAGCGCGTGACGAGCGAGGGCATTCTACGGAATGCCCCTACGCGATCTTTGTGTTCTAGTCGTCGTCTGGATGGACGATGACGTCTTCGGTCTCTTCTTCGCGCACGCGGCGGGTGCGGCCGGCGGTGATGACGTTTGTTACGAAGAGGTGGGCGATGCTGTAGCCGACGCCTAGCAGCGCTGCCAGCTGGAGGACGAACGCTATCGGGTTGACGGAGCCCTGGTTGACGACGAATGCGATGAGCATGCCCGTGGCGAAGGAGGCGAATACGGGGAAGGATCGCCAGCGCCAGTCGGGGCGGGTGCGTTTTTTCGATTGCGGCTGCGAATTGGCTGTGGGTGATGCGTTGCGTCGGAGTCGTTTCTTGGTTGCCATTAGTGGGTGCCGAGGGACGCACAGCCGTGCGCTCCTACATGGGCTGTCATCGCGCACGCGATCATTGGGCGTGTGACGTGCGGATCTACCACGTTGGTCCGGCTTTGCCGGACGGACAGGCGAGGGCGCCTATCCCACATCGCCGGGGCGCGGCATGTCAGGTCTGAGTACGTATTCATGCGCGCCTCTTGTAGCGGCGGGCGCGCTCGGGGCTCGGGCTCCGCGGTCGGGCGGTTGGGGCGGGCGCGCTGGGCATTTCGGCCGTCGCTGGGTCTCGATCTGTGCCTGCGAGGCAGGAGTTACAGGCAAACTGTAGCGCTAAATACTGCTCGTCGACCCAGACTTGGCCGCAGTCTTTGGATTCGACGTCGTTGCGCTGGTTGAGGTGGAAGCGGGCGTCGCACCAGTTGCATTCTGCGGTCATCGCGGCTTCGGCGCGTTCGCCGCAGACGCTGCAGATGTAGGCGGAGGACGCTGCGTCGGGGCTCATCGGATTCCAGTCAGTTCAGGTTGAATTCGATCGGTGCGTGTGTGGCTGTGGCATCGCGGATGCTCTTGGCGAATCGGAGCACCAGGGCGCGTTCGTCGTCTCGATCCGTGGCCCAGCCGTCAAGGCGCGCCGCCCGGACGAGTTGGAGGCCGCGCTGCACTTGCGGGCCGCTCGGTACGCCCATCTCGATCAGCTCGTCACCACGCAGCATCGGCTTCACGTGGCGCCACTCCGCAAGGTAGCGGAGCGTTAGTTGCCGGGCAATCGGATCGGGTTCGACGGCGGCGCGCGC
>JANXYW010000088.1 GCA_025355835.1 Chloroflexota bacterium | reverse complement strand
CGCTTCGCGTGATCCTCGACGACCATCCTTGCTACGTCTTCGCCCATGCGGATGCTGTAGCTCTGGCCGCGATCTTCGGGGTAGATCTGCGTCATCGTCTCCAGGTACAGGCCCTCGACCGGCGTGCGGTGATCGGGCTTGTTCTGGCTGTAGTTCATGCGAATGATCGGCTGCGCGTACGGCGCCTTGAACACCCAGCGCTCCTTCACCCAATCCGACGAGAACTCCGGATTGATGCGCTGCAGCGCCGGCTCGAAGATCGACCAGAGCGCGTCGTCGCTCATGTTGAAGTACTCGTGATCCTGCGAGAGATAGTTCGAGATGTAGAGGATGTGGTTGCCGCCGTAGTTCTCGGGGCCGATGAAGTTCGTGTGCTCGACGAGCGCCAGGAACGGCATCGTGCGGTCGCCGATGTTCATCCAGTACGTCGACGACAGCGATCGCTTCATCGTGACGACCATGCACACCGCGCCCTGCCACTGCACGTGGTCGAGCTTGCGGATGTACTCGTCGGTGAGCGTCGGCGCCATCTTCTTGAAGAGCAGCGACGGCACGGCGGCCACCACCGCATCAGCCGCGACGGTATCGCCGTTCGCGAGCACGATGCCCGTTGCGCGATTCTCGTGTGCGGTGATCTGCTGGACGGCCATGCCGGTGTGGATCTGGACGCCGCCGGCGCGCAGTCGCTTCTCAAGCTCGTCGACGTAGACGCCGAAGCTGCCCTGCAAGTAACCGAGCTTCTCTTTGCCCTTCTCGCGCGATGCGAAGCGCAGGTGAATTTTGCTCCACAGCCACGCCATCGCGACCTGGTCGTACGCGTCGCCGTACTTGCCCTGCAGCAGCGGGCCCCACATCTTCTCGAAGACCTTCTTCGAGACGTTCTTTTCGATCCAGTCCTTGCAGGTGATCTGCTCGAACTCGGCCCAGTCCTCACGGCCGCGCAGCCGCACCGCCATCAGGCCGAGCTTCACGCGATCGACAAGCGGCAGCGGCGAGAAGCGCAGCAGATCGAGCGCCGTGATGAACGGAAAGATCTTGCCCTGATCGAACCACCCGACCTTCGACTCGATCCAGTTGAGCTTGTCGCCGAGGCCGAGTTCGTCGATCAGTTTGATGATCGTCGTGTCGGTGCTGAAGATGTGGTGGTAGTACGCCTCGAGACGGCTGCCGCCGACCTCGAACGTGCGCACGAGGCCGCCGAGATACGGACTCGCCTCGTACAGCGAGACTTCGTGGCCGTCTTGCATCAGGCGGTACGCGGTAGTCATGCCGGCGACGCCGCCGCCGACGATACACACCTTCATGTCAGACGTGCTCCCCGCCTACCGCCGGCGCGCTGCGAAGCAAGCGATCGGCCGCCTCCGCATCCGCGCCGGGCGCGGGCGCATCGCCCGACGGCGTGCCCTTCAACATGTCGCCGAAGTTGAACTGCATCGACCACATCAGGTACAGACCGATGACGACGATCGGGAACAGCAGGATGGCGTGCAGGCCGATTGCGTACGCCTCAGACAGCGCCTTGAACTGCTCACTGCCGGCGGCGGACGTTGCCGCGAACGCGACGACCGTCTTTGAGACAACCAGCTCGAACGCGCCTACCCCACCCTGCGTCGCAACGACGGCGATGACAAGGTTCGCTGCCGCCGTGAGCAGCAGGAAGATGTGGAATCCTTCGTGAATACCGAAACCTCGTGCCACCAGGTAGTACATCAGCGCCTCCAGCGTCCACGACGTGATTGACATGATCAGCGCCGCGGCGAGATGGAGTGGATTACGCAGCGCTGCCAGCCCCTCCAGGAATGAGTCGATGAGCCCCTCGACCTTTGGCTTCACCGACGCTGGCGCGAAGCGGTGGATGAGCGTGTGCAGTTGCTTCTGGCCGCGATTCGAAAGAGTGAGGTAGAACAGCACGGCGATAGCGGCGCCGAACAACCCCGACATGACCATGCCGAGTCCGGCGAGGTTGAGATCCACCGTGAACCATCGCCAGCCAATGCTGAACGTCGTGTCGCCGCTGGCGAATGCGCCGACGATGAGGAGCATCGGGACGAGCGTCACGCCGTCGAAGAGGCGGTCCACGGCGATTGTGCCGAGGGTGGTGGTCTTGCTGATCTTCTCGCGCTGGCCCAGCACGTAGGCACGTGCCAGTTCCCCTGCGCGCGCCGGGATGAGGTTGTTCGCCATCAATCCAATGATCACGACCGGGTAGAGCCGGATGGCGGAGACCTTCTTTACGGGCCGAAGGATATATTGCCAGCGCACCGTACGTACCCACAGCGCCAGGTAGTAGACCGGCAGCGATGCCGCGATCCAGGCGTAGTTCACGTCGGAGAAGGCGTGGCGCAGCTTCGACGGGTGCCGGACATCGCTGCTAAACACGAAGATGCCGACACAGGCGGCGCTGATGGCGATGCCGATCCAGAAACCACGGCTTTTGAGCAACGGGAACTCCATGGCGCCGGGAGGCGCCCGCCGAACGGGTGCTGTTAACGTATGTTCGGCAGCGAAACTTCGGAATTATAGGGGTGACCCCTCAGGCCGGGCAATCGGTTATGTCGAGTACTGCGCGCTATGGAAAGCTGGCAAGAACATGGTAACTCAGTCTGCGAGCGCGCGAGCGACATCGTCCAGGCGCACGCGGCGCTCGCTGTGATCCCCTAGGTTGCGCAGCATCACCTCCCCCACAGCCAGCTCCTCCGCGCCGATGATGGCGGCGTACGCGGCATCTTTCGCGTCGGCGTGGCGCATCTGTGCCTTCAGGCTACGGCCGGCCGCGCCCACGATGACCTGGCGCCCGGCTGCCCGTACCGCCCGCGCCAGCCGCACCGCCGCGAGCGACGCCTCAGGCGTCAGGTGGGCGATGTAGAGCGCTGGTACAGGCGTCGGCGACACGGCAGCGCCCTGCCGCTTGATGTTGATGATCAGGCGCTCGAAGCCCGTACCGAAGCCCACGCCGGGCGTTGGCGGGCCGCCAAGCAGTTCCACGAGGCCATCGTAGCGACCGCCGCTGCCCATGCTGCTCTGGGAGCCCTCTTCGTGCGGGTGGAACTCGAAAACCGTGCGGGTGTAGTAGTCGAGGCCGCGGACGAGCCGCTCGTCGATGACGTACGGGATGTCGAGCGCATCGAGATACCCCGTGAGCCTCGCGAAGTGCTCCTTGCACGGCTCACACAGGTACTCGCGGAGCCTCGGCGCGTCAGCGATGCTCGCCTGACAGCGCTGCTCCTTGCAGTCGAGCAGCCGCAGCGAATTCTTCTCGAATCGCGTGCGGCAGTCGTCGCAGACCGCTGGCAGCAGCGGCCGGTAGTACGCGCGCAACGCATCGATGTACGCGGGGCGGCACACCTGATCGCCGATCGTGTTGAGCTTGATCGTAAATTCGCTCAGGCCGAGTTCGCGATAGAACGTCGCCAGCAGGTCGATCACCTCGGCGTCGACGAGCGCGTCAGCATCACCGATCGCCTCGATGCCCAACTGCGTGTGCTGGCGGTAGCGCCCGGCCTGCGGGCGGTCGTAGCGGAAGTTCGGGCCGATGTAGAACAGCCGGACCGGCTGCGGCAGGCTCGCCATGCCGTGCTCGATGTATGCGCGCACAACGTTCGCGGTGCCCTCGGGTCGCAGGGCCAGCAGGTCCTTGCCGCGATCTTCGAAGACGTAGACCTCTTTTGAAACGATATCGCTGCTCTCGCCTGACGTGCGAAGAAAGACGCCCGCGTGCTCGAAGATCGGGGTCTCGATACGGCGATATCCGAACAGCTCGCAAACACGCTCAGCAGTGTCCCGAACGTACTTCCAGTACGGCCAGTCTTCCGGGAGGATGTCCGTCGTGCCGCGCGGCGCGGCGAATTTTCGGGGTCTCTGGGGTTTGTCGGGGCTTGTCATACTGTTTCTGAGGATACCAGTCGAGTCTGATGCCTGCGAATCGCGCTGTACACTACATCCAGGCGTACGCACGTACAGGCGTACAGGCGTATTCGCCCGACAAAGCGCAATTCGCGGAGGTCCGATGAGCCGGCGCATGACCATCGTGTTCGACGACGAAGAGCTGTACACCCGGCTGAAGGTCGCGGCCGCGCGAACGCATCGCCCGGCCAAAGACATCGTCGCGGAGGCGCTCTCTGCGTACTTCGAGACAACGGCAGAGCCGGACAGCGAGCAAACCTCGCCCCTTCCGCGTCGGTCCGCTGGGGCGGACAACACGGTCGCGGCCGTTCTGCGAGATCTCGGGCTGGCGAAGGAGGCATCGGGCTCGGCGCGCTAGCGCCAGCCACCGTCATGACGACGATCGCCTACGACCCCGCCGTGCAAGCGCTCATCGATCGGGTAGCTGCATACCTGCCGGACGACGGCGTCCGGCAGGTCGAAGAGGCGTACGCGTTCGCGGCGAAGTCGCACGCAGGCCAGAAGCGGCTAACGGGCGATCCCTACATCGTGCATCCGCTCGACGCAGCGATGACCGTCGCGGGATTGCAGATGGATGCTTCTGCCGTCGCGGCGGCGCTGCTGCACGATGTGCAAGAAGACTGCGACGTACCGAACGCCGAACTCGCGCGACTCTTCGGCGCCGATGTCGCGAAGCTCGTCGATGGTTCGACGAAGCTCGACAAGATCACCTGGCGCGCACCCGACGAGCGACCGGGCGATCAGTCGTTGCAGGCGGAGAGCCTGCGTAAGATGTTCATCGCGATGGCGGAGGATCCGCGCGTCGTGATCATCAAACTCGCCGACCGGCTGCACAACATGCGCACGCTGGACGCCAAGCCGCCCGAAAAACGCATCCGCACGGCGCAAGAGACGATGGAGATCTACGCGCCGCTCGCGAACCGATTCGGCATCTGGCAGATCAAATGGGAGCTGGAAGATCTCTCGTTCCGCTACTTGCAGCCGGAGCGCTACAAGGAGATCGCGAAGCTCATCCAGTCGAAGCGCACCGTGCGCGAACGCTACATCGCGCAGGTCGAGAAGATCCTCAATGACGAGCTTAGGGAACACGGCATCGATGCCGAAGTGAATGGCCGCGCGAAGCACATCTACTCCATCGCGCAGAAGGCGGACAAGTACGCCGCGGAGCACAAGGGATTCGAGCAGATCTACGATCTGTTGGCGCTGCGGGTCATCGTCAGCAGCGTCGGCGATTGCTACAACGCGCTCGGCGTCGTGCATGGCCTCTGGCACCCGATCCCCGGCCAGTTCGACGACTACATCGCCAGCCCGAAGGAGAGCCTGTACCAGTCGCTGCACACGACCGTCATGGCGATCGGTCTGCGGCCACTGGAGATCCAGATCCGCACCACGGAGATGCACCAGCTCGCCGAGTACGGTGTCGCGGCGCACTGGCGGTATAAAGAAGGCGGGGCGCGCGACACGCGGTACGAAGATCGCATGTCGTGGCTGCGGCAACTGCTCGAGTGGCAGCGCGACATCTCGCACGCGGAGGAATTCGTCGAGTCGGTGAAAGCCGATCTCTTTCACGATCAGGTCTTCGTATACACACCGAAGGGCGAGATCAAAGAGATGCCGGCCGGCTCGACGCCGATCGACTTCGCATATCGCGTACACACCGACCTCGGACACAAGTGCGTCGGAGGAAAAGTCAACGGCCGCCTCGTATCGCTGAACTACCAGTTGCAGAACGGTGATGTCGTCGAGATCGTATCGACGAAGAGCCCGCGCGGACCGTCGCGCGATTGGCTGAACACGAACCTCGGCTACATCAAGACGGGGCATTCGCGCGAGAAGATCCGTCAGTGGTTCAAGAAGCAGGAGCGCGCCGAGAACATCGAGCGCGGCCGCGAGACGATCGACAAAGAGCTGCGGCGCCTCAACCTGTCGCTCTCCGAACACGGCGACGAGATCCTGCGCATCTTCAGGTACGAAACGCTCGACGACTTCCTTGCGGCGGTCGGCTACGGCGGCGTCAGCACCGCGCACATGGCGATGCGCCTGGCGCCGCTGATCCACAAGGATGACGAACTCGAACTCCCGACAATCACCGGCCCGGCGCCGCGGACGCAAAGTCACAGCGTGCAGGTCTTCGGAACCGGCGACCTGCTCACCCAGATCGCGCGCTGCTGCAACCCGGTGCCCGGCGATCGGATTATGGGCTACGTTACCCGCAGCCGCGGCGTCACGATCCACCGCGCCGACTGCCACAACGTGCTGCACGAAGACGAAACCGAGCGCCTCGTCGACGTCGACTGGGGCCGCACGGGCGATCTCTACCCCGTAGCCGTACACGTCGAGGCGTGGGATCGCGTCGGCCTGCTGCGCGACCTTTCGACGCTCGTCTCCGACGAGAAGGTCAACATGATGGGCGTGCGCACCGAGCACGACGACGACCGCACGACGCACGTCTTCCTAACGCTGGAGACGACGGGGGTGGCGCAACTCAGCCGCGTCATGGCGAAGATGGAGGCCGTCCGCGGCGTCATCACGGTCAACCGCCAGATCGATGGCAACCGCCGCTCTTCCGGCTCGGCGTAGGGCGTTGAGCGCTCCTGGTGCCAGGCGCAACACCCCGCGCAACACGCCAGTACCCGCGGAGCTTGAGCTCCGCCCAATTCCCGATCGAGTACGGCAGTCGCTTGTACCAGCTCCGGAGCACAATGCGCGTTCGCGGAACAGGCTACTTTCGGCCGACTCTTTCAACGAACGTTTTATCGCCAAACGACGCGGGCTGAATGCCCGCGCTCCGGACATAGGCGAGGCGGAGCACGAGTTCAGCTGACCCGCGCGGCCCCTACCCCGGACGAACTCCGTGCCTCAGTGCCTGTGTCTCTGTGGTTCAACCCTGAGGTATCGTTCACGAACAGGAGGCGTCACATGCAGACCGGCACGTTCCGCGGCTTCGACCTGACGATGCACGACCCGGGCATCGGGCTGATCACATTCAATCAGCCCGACCGCCTCAACGGCATGACACAGGGCATGAAGCGCGATCTCATCGAGACGATCTTGCAGGCGCAAATGGACGATAGCGTGCGCATCGTCGTCTTTACGGGCTCCGGCCGCGCATTTTCGGCCGGCGACGACATCACGGGACGACCACCGGGCGCCGTGGGCGCGACCGCGCTCGTGCCGCCGATCGGCGCGGGCCACGACAACCCGATCGGCACGTATGACGGGCTGCGCGCGCTGTCGCAGCCGCTGAACGTGGCGATCCGCAATCTCGACAAGATCTCGATCGCCGCCATCAACGGCGTCGCCATCCAGACGGGCTTCTCGCTCGCGCTGTCGTGCGACTTTCGCATCGCGTCGGCCGAGGCACGCATGGGCAGCGCGACACTGCGCTTCGGACTGCTGCCCGACGAAGGCGGCCAGTTCTTGCTCACGCAACTGCTCGGCGTTGCGAAAACGATGGAATTCCTCCTGCTCAACCGCATCGTCACCGCGAACGAAGCGCACGATCTCGGTCTCGTGCACCAAGTCGTGCCTGCGGACCAGATGATGGAGCGGGCGATGGACCTGGCACGCCAACTCGCAGATGGGCCGCAGGTCTCGATGCGTCTGCTCAAACGCAGTGTGTACAACGCCAGCGAGATGACGTTCGCGCACGCGCTCGATGACATCGCCTCGAAAACGGCGATTTCGGATCACCATCCGGACGCGATCGAGGGCATGCGCGCGTTTCAGCAGAAACGCACACCGCACTTCAACCAATGGCTCGAGCGCGAGGCGACGTCATGAAGCTCGCCAAGCAGCACATCGATGTCGGGTTGTTCACGAACAACGAGCAGGCGATGCTCGACTTCTGGCAGCACGACGTCGGGCTGCCGTTCGAGGAGACGCTGCCGCTGGGCGGCGGTGTGCGCCAGCACCGGCACGCCATGAACGGCTCCGTGCTGAAACTGAACGCCGCCCGCGATCCAATCAACGATGCGCCACCGAGCGGATATCGCGAGCTGACGATCGTGCGCGATGGCATGGCAGCCCCGCAATCGCTCGTCGACCCGGATGGCAACCGCGTCGTCCTCGCGCCATCGGGCTTCGAAGGCGTCACAGGCATCCGCGTGCGGATGGCTGTTCGCAATGCGGACGATTTCTGCCGCTTCTTCGCGAAGGCGATGCAGTTCGACGAGATCGATACGAACACCTTCCGCTGCGGTGACTCGCTCGTGACAGTTGAGCAGTATGCGGCGACAGTGCGCACAGAGCCGATGCGCGCACCCGGATATCGCTATCTCACCGTGCAGGTGTTCGACGTCGACGCGGAGCACTGCGGCATTGTGGAGCGCGGCGGCGACGAGGGACGGGCGCCCGTCACGCTCGGTTCGACGGCACGTGTGTCGTTCGTGCGCGATCCGGACGGCAACTGGATCGAAGTCTCGCAGCGGGCGTCGCTGACGGGCCCGCTGCCCTAGCGGGCTGCCTCGTCTTTCGCTTCCTTCGCCATCTCTATGAGACGCTGCATGCGCTCGAGCGCGGCCGGCAACTCGTCGCCAACGGGACCCTGGCGCACGACCTTCGCGGGCACGCCGACGACCGTCGCCGCTTCCGGCACGTCTTCGATCACGATCGCGCCTGCGCCGATGACGGCGCGTTCGCCAACCGTGATCGCGCCAAGGAGTTTCGACCCCGTGCCGACGCGGCTGTACGCGCCGACCGTCGGCCCCTTCGTGCCCATGCTGTCGCCGAAGAAGCTGCCGCGGAGGCCAATGCCGCTGTGCACGCCGACGATCACGCAATCGCCGATCGTCGTCTCGCCGTGGATGTGCGCGTCGCCGTGCGGAAAATAGACGCCGACACCGAGCTTCACCTGCCGCGAAATCTGCGTGCCGTGCAGGATCTCCATCATCCGTTCACACAGCGACGGCAGGAAGGCCGTCGGTCGGCGTCGCGACCATTCGCGCAGGCGATACAGGATCATGATGCCCGCCGCATGATGGTTACGGCGATATCGCCACCACCAGGCGCCGATGCCGCCGCCCTCGGGTACCCAGCCGGGGCCGATCGCGAAGCGGTCGTGCGCGAGCAGATCGGCGCGGATACTGGCCAGCAATCCCTGTTGTTTCACGATGCGGACTATACCGCAGGTCGCGCAAGTCGATGGCTCGCCGCCGGACGAGGCGGTACGCTGGCCGCATGGCAGCAGAGATCCGCCCGCTTCGAAACGACGACGAATTCGCGAAGCACCACTTCATCTCCGACTACGCATTCAACGCGAGCCGCAGCGAGGAGTCGGCGGCTCGGCGATCGACGTACTACGATCGCGACTGGTGCCTCGGCGCGTTTGACGGCGACGATCTTGTGGCCGGACTGGTGATCATTCCGTTCGAGCAGTACATCAACGGCGCAACGATCCCCGTCGGCGGCATCGCGTCGGTGAGCTGTTTGCCGGAACGGCGGCGCGGCGGCTTCGTCAGTGCGCTGCTCAAGCAATCGTTGGCGACGATGCGCGACGCAGGGCAGCCGCTCTCGGCGCTCTACACACCGCACTACTCGCTGTACCGCAAATACGGCTGGGAACTGGCGAACCGGATCATCGGCTACTCGTTCCCGCCGAAGCCGATGAAGACACGGCTACCGCAACCGCCCGGCAGCTTCCGTCGCATCGAACCGGACGACTGGGCGCTGCTCGATGCGCTGTACACACAACAGTACGCCGCCCGGAACGGCGGTTTCGTCCGTCCTGAGCGTCGCTGGCGTCACCACGTCGTCAGCGACTACGCGAAGGGCCAGCGCGACGCGGCGATCTGGTCGAACGCCGCGGGCGAGCCGCGCGGCTACGCCGTCTACCATCAGTTCACACGGTCGACGCCGAGTTCGCCGATTCCGGAGATCGTCCTGCGCGTGGACGACTGGGTCGCGCTCGACGGCGAAGCGTACTCGGCGATCCTGAACTACCTGCTCGGCCACGACCTCAGCGCGCGCATCATCATGCTCGCCGGCGCCGACGAGCCGCTGCCGGACGCGTTCGCCGAGCCGACTCACCTCGCCGATCCGCCGGGCGCGTGGCTCGGCGCAATGCTTCGGATCGTCGATGTGCCAGCAGCGATAGCAGCGCGACCAGCGCTGCCGCAGGCCGACGGCAAGTCGGCAACAATCGCGCTGACCGACGCATCTGCGCCGTGGAACGCCGGTGCTTGGCGCATCACCTGCAGCGGCGATCGGATCAGCGCGGAGCACACGAATGCAGCGGTGCAGCTCGAGATGGATGTCTGCGCGCTGGCGCCAATCTACAACGGCTACACGAAGCCGATCGACGCCGCGCGCGTCGGCTCGGTCCGCGTGTACGATGCGTCGGCGCTGGATGCGCTGGCGGACATCTTCGCGACATCATTCACGCCGTTCTGCCCGGACGACTTTTAGGGAGCCGCGTATGCCTCCCGTCCGCTTCGATAACGGCCTCAGCGCGCTCGTATCGTCCGAGCCGTGGGAGCCGATCGCCGAAGGCCTCGGTTTCGTGGAAGGACCGATGTGGCTGCCCGACGGCTCGCTGCTCTTCAGCGATACGCTGAACAACCGCATGCACCGATGGCGCGACGGCGTGCTCAGCGTGCATCGCGAGGACGCCGGCGGCCCGAACGGCATGACGCTCGACCTGGCGATGCGCATTGTCGGCTGCGAGCAGGACGGACGTCGCGTATTCCGCGAACGCGACGGCGTCGTGGAACCGGTCGCGACGCACTACGGCGGCAAACGGCTGAACAGCCCCAACGACATCGTTGTGCGCTCCGACGGCCGCATCTTCTTCACCGACCCGCCGTACGGCGTCACGGACGAGACGCGCGAACTGCCGTACAACGGCGTCTTCACCATCGCGACCAACGGCACGATGACTCTACTCGCGACCGACTTCGAGAAGCCGAACGGCCTCGCCTTCTCGCCCGACGAGCGCACCCTCTACATCGCGGACACCGCGCGCCACCACGTCCGCGCGTTCGACGTCGCGGCAGACGGCGCGCTCAGCAACAGCCGCGTCTTCGCCGAAATGCGCGAGGAGGGCCGCCCCGACGGCATGAAAGTCGACCGCGACGGCCGCGTCTACGTCTGCGCGTACACGGTGCAGGTCTTCGCGCCGGACGGCACGCCGCTCGGCATCATCGATTGTCCGCAACTGCCCGCGAACTGCACGTGGGGCGAAGATGGCTCAACGCTGTTCATCACGGCGCGCACGGCCGTGTATCGCACGCGCATCGCCGCGACGGGCATCGCACCGTACTTGCGCGGTTAGGTCTGGGCAGCTCGTCGACGCAACTCTTCTGGAATAGCCCGCCACGACGCACGAACTTCGCGCCTATTGCAGCCTGGTGGCGCAACCGATCCAGCTTCCAGAAAGTTGCTGACTCCAATCGATCGAAGGCGATCGCGGGCCTTGCCGCCGAGAGCAACCACCAGTGCGTCAGGAACGGAGCTGAGTTGCTTTACAAGGTAACGATGGCCGCACTCCCTCCACGTAGCCGCAGGAACGGAACCGCCCTCTTTGGCCGCGGAGCACAGCACCGACTCCGTTAGCCATGCCTTTCGCATTTGGCCGTTGAAGTCGAGATCGGGCCAGCATGAATTCAGAATCAACCGAACGTTGCGGTGAAAAAGGTCGGTGCCTCTTCCAAAGGACTTCATCGCGTGGTCGTAGGCGCTGTCCAAGCCCCCGTGGGTTTCTCCGGGGTGCGGATCTCCGGGTTCGGCGAACACTAGCACCAGATCGATCTCGGACACATCGCCAGCCCCGCCGGCGAATCCCCTTGGCACATGACCCGCTGATGGGTTCCATCGCACTTGCGTGCAAGGCCCCGCGAACGACACGCACGGTTGATACGCCGGCTGTAGTATTTCGATCAGTTCTTGACAAGGTTTCATAGCAACACCATCACCTGCTCCAAACTACCGCGTGCCGAAGTCCCAACCCCGCCCGCGGCTGTACTCGCGCAGGATCAGCCGCGCGACGGTCGAGCGGTGTACCTCGTCAGGGCCGTCGTAGATGCGGGCGAAGCGGGCGTGCCGGTACATGCGCTCCAGCGGCGTATCCGACGTGACGCCGAGCGCGCCGTGCACCTGAATCGCGCGATCGATCGTGTTGTGCAGCATCTTCGCGCCGACGACTTTGATGATGCCGATATCGATACGCGCGGGGTCGCCCTCGTCCATCTTGTGCGCCGCTTGCAACGTCAGCAGCCGGCTCGACTGAATCTCCGCCGCCGTCTCGAAGATCATCGCCTGGATCTGCTGCTTCTCTCCGAGCGTCGAGCCGAAGGCGACGCGTGAGTTCGCGCGCTCGCACATCAGATCGAACGCGCGCTGCGCCTGGCCGAGCCAGCGCATGCAGTGGAAGATGCGCCCCGGGCCGAGGCGCTGCTGCGAGATCAAAAAGCCCTGACCGCGCGGGCCGAGCAGGTTCGCCTTCGGCACGCGCACGTTGTCGTACGCGACTTCGCAGTGTCCGCCCATCATGCCCATCACCGGCACTTCGCGAATGATGTTGTAGCCGGGCGTGCTCGTCGGCACGACGATCATGCTGAAGGCGGCGTGCGCGGGAACATCATCTTCCTCAGTGCGGCACATCACCGTCGTGTACGCGGCGCGATTCGCGCCAGTCGTGAACCACTTGCGTCCGTTGATTACCCAGTCGTCGCCGTCCAACACCGCGCGCGTCTGCAGCTGCGTCGGGTCGGAGCTGGCGACATCAGGCTCCGTCATCGCAAAGCTCGGAAAGATCTCGCCCGCGACGAGCGGCTTCAGGTACTTGTCGCGCCACTCGGGCGACGAGTGCAGGTTGAGCATGATCGAGTCTTGCAGCGAGTGTGTGCCGAGACACACCTGCGCGAACTCGGACCGGCCGATCACTTCGGTCACGTAGACGTAGTCGAGGAACGGCATGCCCTGTCCGCCGATTTCGACGGGATGGCCGAGCGCCCACAGTCCGGCGTCCTTCGCCTCATTCATCAGGCGCCGCATCGTGACGCCGCTCTCCTCCTCGCCGCGCTCCTCAAGGATGTGCTCGACGGGATAGATGCGCTCTTCGATGAACTGCTGCACCTTCGCGCGAATGGGCTTGACGCTCTCGGGTACCTGGAATGACATCGCGCGCTCCTTCTAGTTGATGCGGGCCGTTTCGTGCTCGATGCCGAGATTCTACGCCCGCCTAATCTCAGCAGATACCGCGGATGGTAAGAAAACCACTTGCGAACACCCGTTCTGTGTGAGATAGTCACCCCACTATGCCGCTCGCGAAGGTCCTGTCGTGCGCCGTTGTCGGTCTCGAAGGCGAGATCGTCGAGTGTGAGGTCGACGTTTCGCGGCGCGGCCTCAATAGCCTCGCGATGGTTGGGCTGCCCGATGCGGCCGTGAAAGAGGCAAAAGACCGCGTCGAGTCGGCGATCAAGAACTCCGGCTTCCCGTTCCCAAGCGGCCGCATCATCGTGAACCTCGCGCCAGCAGACATCCGCAAAGAGGGTCCGACGTACGACCTGCCGATCGCCGTCGGCATCATGGTCGCCGCCGGACAGGCGCTCGCCGATGTGACGGAGTGCGTATTCCTCGGCGAACTGTCGCTTGATGGCGCCGTGCGTCACGCGCAGGGCATCCTGCCGATGGTCGCCCTCGCCCGCGAACGCGGCATCCGCACGGCATACGTGCCAGCCGTCGATGCGCCGGAAGCGGCGCTGATCCCCGACGTTGCGGTCTACCCGGTCGAGACGCTGGCGTCACTCCTCAACCATCTCTCCGGCGCCCGGCCCATCGAACGACTGGTATCGACGGGCGTACCGCCGCCGCCTGCGGATATCCGGTGGGAAGGCACCGACTTCGGCGATATCAAGGGCCAGGAGCACGTCAAGCGCGCATTCGAAGTCGCCGCGGCCGGCGGCCATAATCTCATGATGAGCGGACCGCCCGGCAGCGGGAAAACGCTGCTGGCCCGTGCGCTTCCATCGATCCTGCCGACGATGAACGCCGACGAAACGCTAGAGGCGACGAAGATCTACTCCGTCGCGGGGCTGCTGCCGTCGGACATGCCGCTGATCGCGCGCCGGCCGTTCCGCGCGCCGCACCACACGATCAGCCACGCCGGACTGGTCGGCGGCGGACGCAATCCGCGGCCGGGCGAGATCACGCTCAGCCATCGCGGCGTGCTCTTCCTCGACGAGCTGCCGGAATTCGGCCAGCAGGTACTCGAGGTGATGCGCCAGCCGCTCGAGGATCGCACGGTGACGATTTCCCGCGCGCAGGGCACGATCACGTATCCGGCGAACTTCATGCTCGTCACTGCGATGAATCCATGCCCGTGCGGATACTACGGCGATCCCACGAAAGAATGCTCGTGCTCCGAATCGACGGTCAGCCGATATCAGAAGCGCATCTCTGGCCCGCTGCTCGACCGCATCGACATCTTCGTTGAGGTACCGCGCGTCGACTACGAGAAGCTGTCGTCGGACGTTGTCGGCGAGAAGTCGGATGCGGTG
>JANXYW010000084.1 GCA_025355835.1 Chloroflexota bacterium | reverse complement strand
CGCGCGGAGGGATAGGCCCGCGGCCAATATCAGCCACCTCCCGTGCAGCCGAGCGATCGATGCCACTCGACCGGGGCGCACAGCCGTGCGCCCCTACGCTGGCCTGCTAACGTTTTCGGGATCTTCTGACCAGCGATGCGGGTTGTCGATGATGTACTGGCGAATTCGATCAGCCTCGCGCTCGTTCCGGATGACGCGTTCGAAATAGTTGCGCTGAAATATCCGCTGGTCGTCGTCCAGACTGACCATCATAACGCGGCGTGTCGCTGTCGCCTTGAACCCGCTGATGAACGACCCCAGTGACCGCGGCGACCGCTGTAGGGGCGCACGGCTGTGCGCCCCGGTCGGCGCCAACACCGGTGTCTCAAATGCCCGAGTGTCCCCGCTGAATATGACGACGCCGTGCAGATGATTCGGCATCGTGGCGAATTCGCCGAGTTCAAGATCCGGCCGAACATCCGATGAACGAAGCCATTCCTCTTGCACAATCTCCCCGATTGAGCTGAGGCGCATCGCACCATCTACGACGCTGCCAAAGAGTTCTTCGCGCTCCCTAGCGACGAGCGTCACGAAGTACGCCGCGGAAGCAGAGTAGTCGAAGTGAGGGAGGCGGATCGAACGTGGGTCACGTATCGCGGGATCGCGCATATCCGGCAGTTTACGTTCTAGTAACGCACGGTGTGTCGTCGCGAGTTGACATCCCGTTGTGCCACCCGACCGGGGCGCACAGCCGTGCGCCCTACCTAGATCTCGCCCTCGTCGCCGCGTACAACCGCGCGTAGCGCTCGCGCGCGTCCGCATACGCCGCCACACCCTCGACGCTCGGCAGTACCGCCGATGAGGTATGCACGCACGACGCAGCAGCGTCCGCAACCAACGCGAACGCGCCCGCACCCGTCGCCGCGAGCAGCGCGGCACCGATCGCTGTGCCTTCCGTCGATGCGACCGGCACGACGGGCATCTCGTACGCGTCGGCCACAATCTGCGTCCACGTTGCGCTACGGGTGGCGCCGCCCGTCAGGCGCATCTCGTCGATGCGGGCGCCAGTGGCGCCTGTGACGTCGAGTATCTGACGCAGGTTGAACGCCACGCCCTCCATGACGGCGCGAGCCATGTCGCCGACATCATGCTCCGATGAAAGGCCGACGAAGGCAGCGCGAGCATGCGGGTCGTTGACGGGCATGCGCTCGCCGGTGAGGTACGGCAAAAACAGCAGTCCACGCGCACCCGGCGGCGATTCCGCTGCGAGCGCGAACAGCCGCTCGATCGGATCGCTGCCCGCGACCGGCGCCAGGGCTCGAGCGAGCCAGCTCATCGACCCGCCTCCCGAAAGCATCACGCCCATCGTGTGCCAGGTGCCGGGTACGCCGTGGCACATCGTGTGCAGCAGCCCCTGCGGAACGGGCTCGTACGACGCCGTCGGCGCGAACACTTCCGCCGACGTCCCGATCGATGTCATCGCGATGCCCGGCGCGACAGCGCCTGCGCCGATCGCGCCCGCTTGCTGATCGCCGGCGCCAGCGACCACCGGAATACCCGGCGGCAGACCAAGATCCGCCGACACATCCGCGAGAACACGACCCGTGATCTCCGGCCCCTCGTACGCGCGCGGCAGCACGTCGCGATCCAGATCGAGCGCATCGACGATCTCGTCGGACCACACGCGCGCGCCAACGTCGAACAGCCCCGTACCCGACGCGTCGCCAACGTCGGTCGCCAGCTCGCCGGTGAGCATCAGTCGAAGATAGTCCTTCGGCAGCAGGAGATGATGCAGGCGCTTGTACGCGATCGTCGCGTTTTGTCGCAGCCACATCATCTTCAGTGCGGTGAACCCCGTGAACGATCGGCTGCCCGTGATCCGCACGAGGCGCTCGACGCCGATCGTGTCTTCGATCGCCGCGGCCTCGGCGGTCGTGCGCTGATCATTCCACAGGATCGCCGGGCGGATTAGCTCACGCTCGGCATCGAGGAACACCGAGCCGTGCATCTGCCCTGTCAGTCCGATCGCCGCGACGCGATCGAGCGCGATCTGCGTCCCGAGCGCGATGATCGCGGCGCGGCACGCCTGCCACCAATCGTCGGGCCGCTGCTCCGCCCACCCCGGCTGCGGCACGATCGTCTCGTACGCCGCCGACGCCTGCGCGCGCACAACGCCCGTCTCGTCGATAGCGACAGCCTTCAGCGCAGACGTGCCGACATCGATGCCAAGAAATAGCGTGCGGGAGTTTGAAGTTGGTAGTTTGTGGTTCGTAGTTCTCCAGCCAAACCGTTCGAGGCCAAATGAAGCCTCAAGAAGATCTGTTATAGTGAACGCACTATATACCAGTCACGCGATGGTGACGCGTTCGCGCGAAACTACAAACTACCCACTACAAACTACAAACTCCGGAGGCCCCCATGCCCACCAAAGCCAAAGTAGCGGTCCTGCGCACGAAGCCCGAGACCGCTATCGAAGACTACGAACGCCTGATGCATCTGGCGGACGTCAAGCAGCACCTCGATCCGTCCGCGACGACGATCCTCAAAGACAACATTTCGTGGCACTTTCCGTTCCCGTCGGCGAACTCGACACCGTGGCAGATTGAGGGCGCGATCGTTGGACTTCGCAAAGCGGGCTTCCAAGATCTGGTCTGCGTCCAGAACAAGACGGTCGTCACCAACGCCTTCAAAGGCGAGGATCTGAACCACTACGTGCCGGTGTTCAAGCATCACGAACTGCCCGTGAAGTTCAACTTCCGCGAGGAAGACATGAAGTGGGAGATCTACCAGCCCAAGCGGAAGATGCTCGTGCTCGACAAGATCTTTCCCGGCGGCATCAAGATTCCCGACTACATGCACGGCAAGAACATCGTCCACCTGCCGACGACGAAGTGCCACATCTACACGACCACCACCGGGGCCATGAAGAACGCGTTCGGCGGCCTGCTCAGCACGAACCGCCACTACACGCACAGCCATATCCACGAGACGCTGGTCGACCTGCTGGCAATCCAGAAGGAGATCCACCCCGGCATTTTCGCGATGATGGATGGCTCCACCGCCGGCAACGGCCCCGGCCCGCGCATCATGTTTCCGACGACGAAGAACGTCATCCTCGCATCCGCCGACCAGGTCGCGATCGATTCCGTCGCAGCGAAGATGATGGGCTTCGACCCGATGACCATCGACTACATCCGCATCGCGCACGAGCAGGGCCTCGGCGTCGGCGACCCGCGCGAGATCGAGATCGCCGGCGATGTCGAGATCGCGCAGGAGTCATGGGGGTTCAAGGTCGGCGGCCACCTGCACAGCTTCATGGGCTGGCTCGCGTGGTTCGGCCCGACGCGCATTCTCCAGAAGCCGATCTTGCACACGCCGCTCGTGCACGGAGCGAACTTCTTCTCGGAGGCGTTCCACGACTACTACCACTGGCCGCTGAAAGAACGAAAGATCTACGAGCGCTGGCTCGTCGAGTCGCCGTGGGGCCACCTCTTCGCGAAGTACGGCGCCGAGGGCGCACAGGCGCCGTCAACCGCAACGGTCGCGTCCGCGTAGTCGGCCTTCATTCCGCTCCGAGAACCGCATCGCGGCCGAACGTATATACCTCGCTCGACCAGATCTCGACCGGCATCGCATCCAGCGACGCGCGGCGTGGATCGCCCGGTACCGGCAGAATGCGCTTCATGACGCGATCGCCGAAGCGCTCGAAGTAGGAGCACTCTTTTCGAAACGCCAGCAGCGTCAAGCGATCGCCGCCGAAGAAGACGTGCTCGATCTCGTCTTCGTATTCGCTGAGTTTCTCGCGCGCTTCCTCGCACGCCTTGCCGAACAGTTCGTGCACCTGCTTCTCGCGGATGCGGTCGAAGCGCCGCTGCGACTGTCCGCCCTTACGATGCCGGTTCTTCACAAACCGGCGATCCGTCTTCGAATCGACGATGTCGCCGTCGCGAAAGAAACCGACGCTGAATCCGCCCAGCCGCAGCAAGAACGTCGCAACCACGCGTGGCTGCTCAAGGAGTGCGATCAGCTGACGTGCGTAGATCTCCGAATAGTCGTCCGCGGCCTCGACGGCGAACGGCGGCACGATCAGCGTCGTCTCGCCGGGCCGCGCGAACAGCACGCTGCCCGTCGGCGACGCGGCGGCGATTTCCGCCGCGGTGTCCGCGTCAGCCGCGTCCAGCGACGCCTCGTCGAACGCAGGTACGCCCCCCGGTGGGCGATAGCTCGTCCAGCCGCGCGCACCCTCATCGGGCAGGCGCGCAAGCAGGCGGCGGCGCGTCAGATGTTCGCGTTCCATGAAATCTCCGTCGTGCGGCGGCACTGTCAAGCCTAGGGTAGCGCGCGCCGATGCGATGGCGCAGAATGAATTGCACACAGTTTAAGGAAGAGAAGGGTGATCTGATGACGACGCTAGAACGGCAAGCATTGAAGCAAGCGCCCGCGGTGACGCTCAAGGCGAACGGCCACGGACGGAAACTCACGTTCAACGCGCTCGGCGTACCGGCCGTGCTCATCTGCGTCGCGCGCGAGACCGGCGATCTGGTGTCGCCCGTCGTAACAAAAATCCGCGAAACGTACTTCACCGCCGACCAGGTGCTCATCGCAAACATCGCCGACACGCGGCCGTTCCCCCGCCTCATCCGCAAGGTCGCCGAGCAGATCATGAAGTCGTCGTACAACGATGCCGTGAAGAACCTGCTGCCAGGCCGCAAACCCGAGGACTACGTCCTCATCGTTCCGGACTGGGACGGCGACCTGCTCGCGCCGCTCGGCGTCGACGACGTCACGAAGACCATCGCCGTCGCCGTCATCGACGCGCAGGGCGGCCTCGTCGGCGTCTACCAGGGCGACGACCCGGCCACCCACGCGCTAGAGATGCTAGAGCGCGCAATCGGCTAGGACCACTTACCCTCGACTCTCCGCGACCTCCGCGCCTCCGTGGTGAACGTCAGGCGCGCCTCCGTGGTGAACGTCAGACGCTGAGAACAAGTGGTACCCCCGGCAGGGGCCGAACCCGTTTTGCACACACAAGTCCACATCTATTCGCGCCTGAGGAGTTGATTCTGAAGGCGTCGTAAAGGTAGAAGGAAGCGAACGTAACCGCGTTCGTTCCAATTTTGATATTTCGCTCGGAGCGGCGCAGAGGCTCCCGACCGACCTGGGAAGGGTCGGTGTGGGAGCCTTGCCATGTACGC
>JANXYW010000076.1 GCA_025355835.1 Chloroflexota bacterium | reverse complement strand
TGGCGCGGCATGTCGGAGATCCCTGGCGTGTTTGCGGCGCGCATGCGGCGGGTGTAGCACGAACGCCCTTGTAGACCACCTAACGCCTACAGCACGAAGATGTCGACGACCACGGCAACCGCCGCGGCGATAGCGGCAGCGCCTACGACGTTCTGTGCACGTTCACGCGGCGCGTACACGGTGAGCGCGATCGCGACGAAGACGAACGACACGACGCCGCTGCCGGTGTCGGCCCAGCTGAGCTGGATGACCGGAGCGTCAACGTTGAAGCCGGTGCCGTTTGTCTTGTTGAGCGTGAGGTTCCAAGCGATGAATCCTGCTGCGGTGGCTGCGCCCGCGATGACGAAGCGGTTCTGCTTGCGCGCCCATGGCCACGCGGCCAGCGCGATCATGGCGAGCGCGCCCGTTGCTAGCGCGTACAGCATGATGTCGCGCACGGGGAAGATGTTCAGTAAGAGCATGCGTAGTCGTCCCCTCTGCTACTGCTCGTTCAGCGGGCGCTCGCTCGCCAGGTACGAGCGCATCAGGCGTGATGCGTCTTCGGAGCGCATCGTCTGCATGAACGCGTCCGACTCTAAGTGCAGCGCGTCTTCCAGCGGCATCTCGATGCCCTGACGGATGCATTGCTTGATCAGTGCGACGCTGAGCGGCGGGCGGCTCGCGAGTTCGTTTGCCAGCGCCATCACCTCCGGCATCAGTCGATCCGCATCGACGGCGCGGTGCGCCAGGCCGAGGCGCGCTGCCTCGTCCGCGTCGACGGCGTTTCCGAGCATGATCAGCTCCATCGCCTTCGCCGTGCCCAGCAGGCGCGCCATCCGCTGCGTGCCGCCAGCGCCCGGCAGGATGCCGACGCGAACTTCCGGCAGTCCGAACACGCCGCCTCGCGCGATGATGCGGAAGTCGCACGCCAGCGCTAACTCGCAACCACCGCCCATGGCCGTGCCGTTGACCGCGGCGATGACGGGCTGCGGCAGTGCAGCGAGCTTGAGTGAGAGCCGGTTGAGTGGATGGAGCTGCCTCTGTTGGTGCGCCGCGGTTGCATCCGCCGGCGCTGAAGTCGGCGCGGATGCTCCGCGCACCGCATCGGACAGCGTGCTCAGCTCGCCGACATCGTAGTGCGTGATGAAGATGCCATCGGCGCTGCCGGTGAGGACGAGCACGCGCGTATCGCTATCGCCGGGCAGCGTCTCGACGAGCGCGAGCAGTTCTTCCACCATCGGCGCGTTGAGCAGATTCTTCGGTGGGTTCGTCATCGCCACGATGAGGACGGTGCCCTCGCGGTGGGTCTGGAGGTAGGTGTAGGACATACGTGTGCCTCCGAGGTTCGCTTCGGTGTGGCGACAGTATGTGGGAGATGTGGCGCACTCAGAAGGGCATTCTACGGAATGCCGCTACGCGATCATTGTTCGGCCAACGAAGAGCATGGTTGGACGCGACAGTGAAGGCGGCCCATCGGGGCCGCCTTCAAAACCAATCACCAACGACAGGTCAACTAACGACCGGCTACGGGTTGTCGATCACGTCGCGCATTGCGGCGGTGATGTGATCGCCGTGGCCGCGGTAGGTGGCGGCCTCGAGTGTCAGGATGTATTTTCGGAGCTGTGCTTCGCGGAGCGCCTTCAGGCCCTCCTTACCCTTTGCGACGGTGTCGCCAAGCGCGAGGATGAACGCTTCGCGCAGCGGCGTGTCGCGCTTGAGGTCGGCGGCCATCATGATTTCGCCGCGCTCCAACCAGACGCGGATGTTGCGTCGCTTGCGGTCGTCGCCCATCAGCAGGTAGTGGCGCAGATGCTCGATAGCGAATGCGAGGTGGCGGCGCAGATCGTTCGCCGTCAGCTCGAAGAGCTGGCGGTCGGCTTGCGAACGGCCGATCTTTTCCCCCATCTCGCAAGTGGCGAGCATGAACGAGCCGCGGATGACGTTCATGTAGATGATCATCTCGGTGAACTTGAACGATGCGGTGACGGTGCGGTTGAAGAAGCCGGGCGTCTGTACGCCGAGACCGCCGCCGTTTGCGAGCGCGCGCTTGCGGAACGCCTCGACGTGTCGCGCGTGATCGAACACCTGCGTCGACAGGTAGAGCTTCACTTCGTGGAAGCCGTACGAGATGTCTTTCAAGTTTCCCATCAGCACGGTGGTGGAGTTGTACGCCTGCTCGGAGAAGTTCGAGCAGATCTGGTCGATCGCGGCTTCAATGTGGTCGGCGAGTGGCTCGATCGATCCCCACGAGATCTGTGTCGCAGGCTTCCACTGCTCCTTGATGCCCAGCTCGTACAGATCCGCGGCGTTCTCGGCCCACACATCGGCTTTGTTGAAGATGGTGTACGGTGCGGGCATGCCCATGTCTTTCGATGGGTAGGAGCCGCGCGGCGTGTCGTTTTCGTACGGCCAGACGTCGGGCACCCACGCGTAGGCGCCCGCATCGGCGAGGCGCAGCGTGAAGCCCTCAGCGCCGATCACCGGCTTCGGGGGGCGCTCGGTCGGCACCTTTGCCCAGCTCATATCGAGACCAGGCGGCGTGATGATGCCGGGGATCTGCGGCGCGACCGGTTCTTCTGTCTTCGTCTCTGCGTCTGCCATGTTGAGATCCTGTCTGTGGACGATCGCCGTCGCCCTTTGCGGGCACGGCGCGCCGTGCCCCTACGTGTGTTTGATGCGCCCTGTGGGCGAGGGCACGCCACCGCGTGCCCCAACCGTGCGTCACGAGTGTTCGTGCCCGCACAGGGCGCACAGCCGTGCGCCCCTACCGTCTTCGTGCGTCGATCAGTTCTTCGGCGGATCCAGCAGCATGGCCATGAAGGGGTTCATGCGCTGGCGGCGGTCGCCGAGGCCGACGACGTCGAGCCGGTGCATGTACTCGTTCACCTGGCGCTTGCGGATGGCGAGCAGCTTGCCGTAGCCCTCGCGCAGCTGCGTCTCGGTGGTGCCGCCGCCGAGCAGGATCGCCAGTGCTTCGCCTGTCTCGCCGCCGCCGGTCAGTCCGGCCTGTGTCGAACCGGTGCCGAGGTTACCCTCCATGCGGTCGAGGTACGTGTGAATCTCGTCGCGGCGTTCCGGCTGCGTTTCGATGACGTGCTTCATGTGCATGACGCCGAATGCGACGTGGCGGCTTTCGTCCTGCGCGGCCAGGCGGAACATGCGCTTGTCGACTTCGGTCTGCGCGAACATTTCGCCCATGCGGAACATCGACTGCACGAAGCCTTCACCGACGAGGTGCAGCGTCGAGGCCATTTCGGTGAAGTCCTGCGCGACCAGCAGACCGATCGCGCCGGGACCGGCTTTTAGCAACCCGATACCGTTGGCGAGCGCGCGCTTGCGAAAGACGTCGAGGTGGCGCGCCTCGTCCATGATCTGGCTGGCCAGGAACATGCCGATTTCGAAATACTCGCCGCTAATGTTCGGTGCGTACATGCCGGGCACATCGCCGGCGATGAACTCGACCTGTGTGAGGAACGTGCAGAGCTGCGACATCGCCAGCTCCATCTCTTCCGGCAGCTCGGGCAGCTCCGCCCACGGGATGTCGGTGGCGCTGCTCCACTGGCGTTGCACGGCCTCTTCATACAACAGCATCGCCGAGTCGGACCACGAAGCGGACTTGTCGCCCCACTGGTTGGCCGAGCGCTGCTGATCGGCGCGCGGCGCGGCGCCGCGCATGCGGCCGCTCTGGTTGTTCGTGTGTACGGGGATGTCGCCGTATGACTGCGTGGAGATGTCCTCGAGCGTGAGGCCGCGGCGGCTGGGCGCGACGCGTAGTCCGCGCTCGGCTGCTGGCTTATCGAGCCACGACAGGTCGAGATCCTCGCCACCGGTCTCTTTGCGAAGCTCCTCCAGAATGCTGGACTCCATCGTGTGCCTCCTCTGTGTGGTTGTAGTGCTAGCATCGGCCGCCTGGCGGCCCGCGAGTGTCCTTAGCATACGGCCTCGCGCGGTATCTGATCCACTGGCTGGCGGCGTTATTTGTTGGGATTGACGTTGGGGGGAAACCAGGAAGGGCACGAAGGGCGAGGCGTTGTTAGGGGGAAGGAGGGACGGTCGCCAGAAGCGCCGTCTAGCGCAGAGTGAGTGATTCGAGCGCAACGATTGTAGGGGCGTCGGCGGGCACCCAGTCGTGCCATGACAGCTCTTGCCAGATGTCGGCGACGTGCATCGTACAGATGAAGCTCAGCAAGTCGCCTGTCTCGATGCGGTAGCGGATGGGATACCGCATGCGCGTGGTGTGCGGCACGGGCTTGGCAGCCTCCCAGAGCCCCAGCAGGCGGCCGATATAGCGTGGGTCGCCGTTTAGAAACTTGCGCAAGGCCTCGGAGAGAAACGGTGTGGGGCGCTCGAGGTTGATCGCAAACCTGGGATCCGCCTTGGCGATGCCAAGCATGAAGCTGACCGACTCATCCCAGCTCTCCAGCCGGCTGGCGAAGGCCGGGTTGCTGGCTTGCGCGAGGAAGTTCCACTCCAGCTTGTCCGGTAACTGCACGTGCGGATCGATGCTCACGACCCGCCGGAACGCCTTGTTTGCGCACATGAGGTCTGTGGCCTGGTTCGTCACGAACACGGGCCACGCGTATCGCTCAACTTCCCCCGCGAGCGCGTCGAGATTGCGGTGTTCGTAGCGCGCGTTGAGCAACTCCTGCCAGTCGATCGCGTAGCCGGCGCCGCCAAGGATCGGGTTCGCGTCTTCGACGGGGATGCCGATCGCGTCGATGATCGCCTGCAGCGTCTCCGGGCTGGGGTGGCGGTCTCCGCTCTCGTACGACTTGACGGCGGAGACGGAAAGTCCCGAACGCCGGGCGACCTCCGGCTGCGAGAGCCGTCGCAGCTTGCGATGCTCGCGCAACGACGTCCGCCAGTCGAATGCGTCCTTGAACTCGTTCATTGCTGCCAAGTCTAACGTTGACAAGCACAAACCATGGCCCGATCGGTCACTCAAAGTGACCGATTTCTCGTTGCGGAGATACGCGGCGTCAAGGGACAATCGCGCCGTGGCCGTCCGAACCACTCCCGGACGGCGGGCGAAGCGGAGGTTCTTCCATGCGACGTTTACTTGTGGTCTCGTTCATGTTGGTGTTGATGTGCGCGTTCCCGGCGACGGGTCGGGCGATCGCGCATCCGGTGGCGAGCTTCGACTGGTCAATGCCTGATCGCTTCGGTCTGGACGACAACCATGATGGCGTCATCGATTACTACCCGGAAACGAGCTCGCTTCCCGGACTCACGGGCGAGATCGATCCGGGGACCTTTCGCGTGGATCTGGATGGCTGCGCGACTTCGGGCGATCATCCCATCGCTTCCTACGCGTGGGTCGTGGCGGGTGCGCAGGCTGTCCGGTCGACGTCCTGTACGATCTCGCGACAACTTGCGGAGGGAACCTATCCGGTCACGCTGACGGTGACTGACAACACGGGCGTCACGGACGTGCTGACGAAGAGCGTGATTGTCCAGGACTGGCTAATCGTCGCGCTCGGCGACTCGTACGGCTCGGGTGAGGGCAGCCCGGACATCTTCATCCCGCTGCCGGCGCTCCAGGAGATCGACGCAGCGCAGCGCGCCAAGGACGATGCGCAGGCGAACTACGGCAACGCGTTGGCCGATCTCACGACGATCCAGACGAGGTTTGACAACACCGTAGCCGCGGCGGCAGCGATCGCCGCGCCGTGTGGGTGGAGCGACAGCGACGGCAACGGCACGTATGACAAATTCGACCTGCTTTCGGTCGATGTCGTCGGGTGCACAGTCGCCGTCGTTCAACTCGGCATCGATGCCGTGGGCGACTTCTGGAACCTGGTGGGTGAGGCGGTCAACGACAGTATCGCTGTCGCGCGGGCGGCATTGGGCGTGGCGCAGGCGGACGTGGACGCCACTTTCGCCACGCTGGGGGACTTCATCGATCAACTCGCGAACCTGCAGAACACGCTGCATCCGACGTGGGAGGATCGGCGATGCCACCGCTCAGCGCGCGCAGGTTCCGCGCAGGCCGCTCTGGCGATCGAGCGGGCGGACCCCCGGACGTCGGTGACGTTCGTGCACCTGGCCTGTTCAGGTGCGGAGGCCAATAACGGATTCCTCAATCCGTATCAGGGCGTGAAGGAAGAAGTCCCGAACGCGCCGCTCGATTGTGTGGCTCACCCGAATCAGTGCGTTCCACCCCAGATCGCGCGCGCGGCCCAACTGGTGGGCAGTCGCGAAGTCGACGCACTCTTCATGTCGATCGGCGGCAACGACGCCAACTTCGCGCCGATTGTGCAGGCATGCATCGTGCTGGAGCCCTGTAACGTGCCGCCGGCGCGCACTGACCCGGTGATTCTCGGCGGCATCGCGGGCATCTGCACGACGCTCATCGGGCCGGTTACGTTGGCCCTGGTGCCTGTCTGCGTCGCGTACCTCAACCAACTTGTGATCGACTCCGCGGGCGATACGGCCGACCACCTGTTCGCCGATGGCATCGCCGAGCTGGCGCCACAGGCCGATCGTTCGGGGCTGTATCAGCAAGTCGCGGACCGCTTCGCGACGCTGTTGCCGAAGGTGACACACGACCGTGTATACCTCTCGGAGTATCCGAACGCGACGCAAGACGACGACCTGAGCTACTGCCCGGACATCAATCCGCTGAACAATCTGCCGGGGCTCAGCCTGTCCGAGACGGTGTTTGCGGATTCCGTCGTCACACACGGTCTGGACAACCAGGTGCGGACCAACGCCCTGGACGAAGGGTGGAACTTCATCGGCGGCGTCTACGATGCGTTCGCGGGACATGGGTATTGTGCCGACGATCACTGGATCACGCGCTTCGACGAGACGTTCCGCAATCAGGGAAATCACACGGGCGTCGTGCATCCGAACCCGAAGGGACAGGCGGCGTATCGCGACCTCATCCGTCCGGCGATTCAGAACGGTCTGTATGTCGGCGGTGATCTGAACGCGCCACGACGTCCCGCGCAGCCGCCCGTCGCCGACGCAGGCGGACCGTACTTCACGTCGGAAGGCTCCACGATCACGCTGGACGGATCCGGTTCGTACTCACCGGATGGGGACCCGTTTACGTACGCGTGGAGTCCCACTTCATTCGCGAACGGCGTCACGCTCTCCGGCGCGACGACAGCAGCGCCGACGCTGCATGCAGTGGACGACGGATCGTTGACCGTGACCCTGACAGCGACCGACGACGACGGATCCGATGCGGCCGCGACGGTGGTGCACATACAGAACGTGGCACCGACGGTGTCCGCTGGTGCGGACGCGAGCGTCGCAGAGGGTGTAACGTTCTCGCGTGCGGGCTCGTTCACCGATCCGAGCCCGGTCGATACGCATACCGCCACGGTGGATTACGGCGACGGGAGTGGCGTTACCGCATTGCCCGTGACGGCGCTACGGACGTTCAGCCTGAGTCACGTGTACGCAGACAACGGTACGTTTGTCGTGGAGGTGTGCGTCACGGACGACGATGGCGGCAGCGGATGTGACACCGCGAACGTCACGGTCTCGAACGTCGCCCCGGTCGTCGCTGCGGGTGCCGACCGTTCAGCCACGGAAGGCAGCGCGGTGAGCCTCGCCTCGGTTGGCTTCAGCGACAAGGGGACCGCAGACACCCACTCAGCGACCGTGAGCTGGGGTGACGGCACGGGAGTCGGCCCGGCCGGCGTCTCGGAATCGCCGTTCGGTCCTCCCGGATCGACTGCCGGCGCCAGCGGCACGGTTTCAGGCACGCACGTCTACGCCGACAACGGTGCGTACACGGTGAATGTCTGCGTCACGGACGACGACGGTGCGACGGGCTGCGACTCCCTCATCGTCACCGTCGGGAATGTAGCTCCAGTTGTGGACGCCGGACTGGACCGGACTACGAACGAAGGCTCGATCATCGCGCTTGCGCCGGCGACGTTCCGCGACAAGGGCACACTGGACACGCACACAGCGGCGGTCACCTGGGGTGATGGAAGCGCTACGTCTACGGCGATGGTGTCAGAGACGCCATCCGGACCTCCCGGCTCGACAGCGGGTGCTGGGGGCTCGGCCGCTGCGATACACATTTACCGCGATAACGGTGTGTACACGGTGACGGTCTGCGTTGCTGACGACGACGGTGGCGTCGGTTGCGACACGCTCGTCGTGACGGTACTGAACGTCCCGCCTTCCCTCGTCATCGGCCAGGTGGCTGCGGGCGCGCCGTTCGCCCTGACGTCGGTGCCCATCTCGGTGCTGTCTCTGTTCACCGATCCTGGTGCGCTCGACACGCAGACGGCGACCATCAACTGGGGCGATGGGCTTCCGTTGCAACTGATCGGCTCTGTGACATCCCCATTCAGCGCTACGCATGCGTACGCCGCCGCAGGGTTCTACACAATCACGGTCCGCGTGACCGACGACGACGGCGGAGCCGACACGAAGACGGCCGTCATCGAAGTGGTCAGTCCGACGGTTGCGCTCAATCGCAGCGTGGCGAGTCTGTATTCGCTATCCACCGATCCGGGTACGAATGCGCTCGCAAGGTCTCTGATCCTGCAAGCGATCGACGACCTCTACGGGAATGGCGGGACGTCCGGGAATGGCGCCTTCACACTGCTCCAGACCGGGCACCCGGGCGCCGCGCTCGAGAAGATCGAACAGGCGGAGTTGCACCTGAACGCGGCGGTTGCGGCGGACAGCGACCTGAACCTCGGTCAGATCCGGCTCGTGCTTGCGTGGGTGGCGAAATCGGTCGCGAACGACGTGGTAGCCCGCGCCGATGCGAGGGCGGTCTCGTCGGGCGATCGCAAGACGGTGCTCGCCGCGAAGGCGCTCATCGCGCAGGGAGACGTGCTCCTTGCCGCAGGTGATTATCCGCGTGCGGTCGACGCGTATCAGAAGGCGGCCGGAAAGGTGGAGAAGCTGCTCGGCTGACGCTGCCGAATAGCAATCGCCGGACCTGGCACAATCGAGTGGGTCGTATGTGGCGGCCCATTCGTCTTGTCCGGCGGCGTGCGCGGTGCTCTCAGTACTCGCCGGCGAGATCGCGTTTGCCTTGCTCGCTGGCGAGGGCGGCGTGGTTGAGGATGTTGCGCGACATCGATGACTCTTCGAGCTTGGAGCGCGCGGCGTAGACGTCGGCGCGGACAGTGTGCGCTTCCTTCGACGACGGCTCCGCCAGCACGGCGAACTCGACGATGTGGCAGGCGAGGCGGAGGTTGCCTTCGGCCTGCAGCGCCGATGCGCGCGCGAGCACGTTGTCGATGCCGCCGGCCATGGTTACCCACTCGCGCGCCTGCTCGGCGCGGGGCGCCGGCAGCAGGTTGTCGGGCTCGCCGTCGTACCAGCCGCCGTAGAGCCGCCAGATGTTGCGCAGGATGAATTGCGGGTGGTCGTACACCGGCCGCAAGTACGGCTTCGCGAGCAGATGCTCCGGCATTCGCACTTCATGCAGCACGCGATCGAGCGGCGCGCCGGCGTTCATCAGCGCCAGCACCTGCGATTCGAGCGATTCGAGCAGGTCGGCGGTATCGGTGAGCGCTTCGCGGATGCGATCGGAGCCAAAGATCGGCAGGCCGTGGCCGGGAATCATCGTCTCGGCGCCGAGGGCGCACATTTTACGCAGTGCCGCTGCCCATTCGCCGGCGAAGCGCTGTACCTTCTGCGGATTGCCGGCATTCGACGCGGCCCAGATGAAGAGATCGCCCGGTGCGAGGATCTTGCGCTCCGGGATCCACGTCCACGTCGCGTCGTCCGTTTCCCCGCGGCCGTGGTTGAGTTCGAATGTGAGATCGCCGCTGCGGAACGTCAGGCGATCGTGGTACGCAACGTCGGGGTAGCGATAGTTTTCCGGCCACTCGAATCGCGCGACGGGGAAGGCGAATTGGCGGACGTTGATCGCGGCGTTCCAGCCGCGCGTCTTCTTGTAGCGATCGAAGTTCGCGGCGAGGCCGGCGTGGCCGTAGACGAGCGGACGCGGCCAGCGCTTCTCGTCGGCTTCGCGCTCGAACGGCCCGACGCCGAAGATGTGGTCGACGTGATGATGCGAGAACACGGCCGCGGCGAGCGGGGTCGCTGGTCGCCACTTGCGTACTGCCTCGTGCAGCGCGTTCGTGTCCGTCACCGCGCCGGTATCGAGCATGACGAGCGCGTCGCCCGTGTCGATGGTGTTGGCGCTGGCGAAGCCCTTGTAGAAGAGCACGCCGGGCAGAATCTCGTCGCCCTCGCGGAACTGCGCCGTCACAGGATGCGCCTCGCCGGAGGTGAGGTTGCCCGTCCACAGGCGCTCTGCGAGATCGCGGATGTCGGCCATGATTGATCCTCCCCGTGTGGCGATGTGCGCGCAGTGTAGGATCGCGCGCTCGCTGAGGGGAAGTGTGGGTTAGGCGCGCGCGAATGCGGTTGGCGCCGTGTCTTCGAGGGGGATCCATTCTTCCGCCCAGGCGCCGATGGAATCGACGACGGCGGAGAGCGCGCGGCCCTTGTCGGTGATGCGATACTCGATGCGCACGGGCGTCTCGGCGAAGACAAGGCGTTGGACGATGCCTTCGGCCTCAAGCTCCTTGAGCCGTTCGGAGAGCATGCGATCACTGAGGCCGGGAATGGCCACCGTGAGGTCGCTGAACCGCGTCGTGCCGCTGAGCATGATACGCACAATCGCGCCCGTCCAGCGGCGGCCAATCAGTTCGACCGCGTGGTGGTAGCGCGGGCAGAGTGCTGTTGGGTGAAGCTCGGAGTCCATACCGGTATTATTACGCGAAGTAAGCCGCTTGACAAGTGTTAGCTAACGTGCCTATAGTGACTTACGAAAGGTAACGGACTAGCGGATGGGAAGCTGGCCGTGAACCTGAAGCAAGGAGCGACAGCCATGACCACCGCAGTAGCCGTACGCACGTGGAACATCGACGCCAGCCACTCGACCGCCGAGTTCTCCGTCAAGCACATGATGATTTCGACCGTGAAGGGCCGCTTCGGCTCGCTCGAAGGCGCGATCGAAGGCGACGAATTCAATCCGCTCGCATCGTCGGTGCGCGCGTCGATCGATGTTGCGAGCATCACGACGAACGATGAGGCGCGCGATACGCACCTCCGCTCGGACGACTTCTTCAGTGCGGAGAAGTTTCCAAAGATCAACTTCGTCAGCAAGCGCGTCGAGCGCGTCGATGCGGAGAACTACCGGATCGTCGGCGATCTGACGATCCGCGACGTCACGAAGGAGGTCGTGCTGGAGACGGAGTTCGAAGGCCAGGTCGCCGATCCGTGGGGCAATCAGCGCGCCGGTTTCACCGCGACGACGCAGATCAGCCGCGGCGAGTTCGGTGTGAACTTCAACGGGCTGCTGGAGACCGGCGGCGTCATCGTCAGCGACAAAGTGAAGATCACGCTGCACATCGAAGCCGTGCGTGCTGCGTAGTTGCCGTGCGACGCGACGCAAAGACACCCTCGCTAGTCGGCGAGGGTGTTTTGTTGTTCGCGATCGGCGTGGGACGAAAGAGGCGGACAGGTCTGAAGACCTGCCCTACGGTGTCGGCGCGACAACCGGAACTGACGCGGACGCCACCGCACGCCGCGCGCCCAGCACATCGCGCAGATCGATGCCGCCGGCTTCGGGGCGCACGACGATGTTGCGGCCCTCTTCGACGGCGATGGGGAGGCCGTCACGGAAGATGACGGCGTTGGTGTGGAGTGCTGGCACGCGCGCGCCCGGCGTGATGATGCCGGCAAGGTTCAGCGGGTCTGCCGCGCTGATGCGGACGATGTCGCCGCTGCGCTCTTCGCGGCGCGTGCGGCGCAGGCCCTCGACGGCCTCCGGCAGCGCGTACTGCTCGCCGATGAACCCTGCGACGAAGCGGCCGCCGCGTGCGGTGCCGCGCGCCTCCATGCGGCGCAGCGCGCGCACGACATCGCGCCATGGCACCACAAAGTTCTCGCGCGCAACGAGATCGCGAAAGACGACGCCGTAGCGTGCGAGCAGCTGCTCGGCGACGGACTGCGCCAGTTCATCGGCGGGCGACGCCTCCGGTTGGTAGCGATGGACGATCGACCAGCGTCCCTGCGGCGACGTAGAGCGCGGCAAGCGCGTACCGGATTGCCGGCTATGCCGTCGCGCCGAGCGTGCGCGTGACGAACCGGCGGGTGTCATGATCTGCCGCAACGACTGAAACCCGTCGCCGGTAGCGAGCCCGCGCGCCACGAGATCCCAGAGCGCCTCTTCGAGCTGCGCCGGGAGCTGGCGGCTCGCCGCGGCGAGATCTTCGAAGAACAACGCGCCGTGCTCGCGCAGCGCATCGAGTGTGGCGGCCGCCGCGCCGGTTGTCGGGTCGTCTGGCTGCTGCACGCCGCGTACGGCTTCGAGCAGGCGTCCGAGGTCGCGCCGCAACGCCAGCGTGATCGGCGTTGCGCGCTGCGGCGACGAGCCGCGTCCGCCGGTTGCGCTCGTTTTCTTGAGCGAGAGCCGCGCCCACGCGACATCGCCGGCGAGGCACAACTCGTCGAGCCACTGCGGGTTGTAGTTGACGACGCGCATCGGCAGGACGTCGCGCTCCCACGCGACGGCAGCGACCTCGAACCCCTGCAATTGCGCGATCGCTTCGAGCACGCCCCGCTTGCCTTCGAGCCGCCGCGGCCCGGCGACATGTTGGCGTGCGAAGAGGTAGCGCATGAAGTCTTGCGCCGTGACGGGCTCGATCTCGCTCCGCAGCCGATCGAGCGTGAGGCGGTGGATGCGCGCGAGCAGCCGACGGTCGCACCACTCTTCGATGTTGGTGTCCGCCGAAGGCTCGCCGTGGCGAGGCGTGAAGGATCCACGCAACACGAGGCCCTCGCCCTCCAGCCGCGCCAGCGCCGACGTCACCTCGCCGGCCGCAAAGCCGAGCATCGCCGCAATACCATCCGCCGTTGCCGGTCCGAGATACTCCATGTGCCCACGCACCGCCGCCAGCACAGCGTCCTCGCGCGTCGGTGCTGCCGCGTCGATGTGTGCGGGTAACTGCACCGGCGGATCGATCTGCGCACCGGGATACAGCTGCTCGATCGAGCGGAGGTGTTCGGCGGCGAACCAGAAGTCGCCCAGGGGTGGGCGAACGATCGAGGCGCGGTTGGCGGTGATGAGGGTTTGGAGCCAGGACATCACCTCACCCCCCAACCCCCTCTCCCCGACGTGGAGAGGGGGCGCCAGATCGGAATGTGTGCTGGCTTCGCCGCGGACTTCGGCACCATCCGTTGTGCTGGTCCCCTCTCCACGCCGTGGAGAGGGGTGCCCAACGGCCGGGGTGAGGTGCTCGTCCGCGCTGAAAGCGCCGTTCTCCACGCCCCGCAGCACCACAACGTTCAGCAACAGATCGTGCAGCTCATCCGCATCACGAGGATCCGGGCGCGCTTCGTCGCGCACGCGCTCGATCGCCGCGGCATCGAGCTGGCCGAGATCGCGCTGGCTCTCAGGCAGCGTGCGACGGAGCGAGACGGCGCGCGCGCGGCGCTCCTCCAGCGGCGCGTTGTCGAGGAATGCGTACGGCTTCGCGTTCAATATCTCGTGCGCGAACGGCGATGGCTCGGTCGTGTCGCGGGCGTGCATGCGGATCTCGCCGCGCTCGATCTTCTCGAACACGGCTTCGAGCCGGTCGACGTCCATCGCCTCGTGCAGGCAATCGCGCACGGTTTGGCGGGTCAGCGGGTGATCGGGAATCTGCAGCGGGCCCGTGAGGTTCTCCTGACACCCCACCTGCTCCGGAAAGACGGCGGCAAGCAGATCGTCCGAGCGCATCCGCTGGATGGGCGGCGGGACCTGTTTGCCGGCGTTGCTGCGCAGCACCTGCAGGGAGCGCGTCGCGTTCCAGCGCCAGCGCGCGCCCCACATCGGCGCGTACAAGATCGCCTGCTCCAGCGATGTGCGGACATTGTTCGCGCGCACGAAGGAGAACGCATCTTCGAGCGGGAAGCTGTGCTGCGGACCCAGCGACAGCACCACCGCATCATCGGTAGCCGCCGCTTGTAGTTCGAAGTCGAAGTTCACGCAGAAGCGCTTGCGGAGCGCCAGACCGAAGCCGCGATTGACGCGCCCGCCGAACGGCGCATGCACGACGAGCTGCATACCGCCGGCGTCGTCGAAAAACCGCTCGAACACGATGTCGGTGTCCGACGGCACGATGCCGAGCGCTGCCTGTTCCGCAGCGACGTAGTCGACGATCTGCTGCGCGCCGAGCGCGTCGAGCGCACACTCGCGCTGGAGCCACGACCGAGTGCTCGAGTCGTCGTTCTCCACATCCGACGTCGTAACGCTCCCCTCTCCACGACGTGGAGAGGGGTGGCCAAAGGCCGGGGTGAGGTGCTCGTTCGCAACCGTGTGCTCGTCGACGGCGCCGCCGGGCCAGCCGCGCACCTCACCCCCCAACCCCCTCTCCACGCCGTGGAGAGGGGGCGCCGGATCGAACACTGTGTCGGCTTCGCCGAGGATTTCGGCACTACTGGTCGTGCTGATCCCTTCTCCACGTTGTGGAGAGGGGTGGGCGAAGGCCGGGGTAAGGCCCGGGAGCCGCGCGGCAATGTCGCGCCGGAGACGGCTCACCTCCTCCGACAGCTCCCATGTGCGGCCGGGCGCTTCGCCCAGCCAGAACGGGATGCTGGGCGGGCGGCCTTGCGCGTCTTCGACGCGGAGCACGCCGCGCGCTGACTCGACGCGGCGGATCTTCCACGAGTGAGAGCCGAGCACAAAGACATCGCCCGCCATGCTTTCGATCGCCCAGTCCTCGTTGACGGTGCCGATGAACGTCTCGTCGGGATCGAGGATGACGCGATAGTCGGCGACTTCCGGAATGGCGCCGCCGCAGGTGATCGCGGTGATGCGGGCGGCGCGGCGGCCGCGCAGCGTGCGGTTGATGCGGTCGCGGTGCAGTAGCGCGCGGCCCCGCCCGACGCGCGGCGCGGCGCCTTCGCTGAGCATCTCGATCACGTCGTCGTAGTCTTCGCGAGAGAGCGCGGCGAATGGCGTCGCGCTGCGGACGAGGTCGTACAGCGCGTCCTCGTCCCACTCGCGGCAGGCGCATTCGGCAACGATCTGCTGCGCGAGAATGTCGAGTGGCGCCACGGGCGGCTCGACGCGGTCGAGGCGGCCGTTACGCACGGCGCGAATCAGCGCGGCGCACTCCAGCAGCTCGTCGCGCGTCGTCGCGAAGAGGCGTCCGCGCGATGTGAGGCCGAGAGCGTGGCCGGAGCGGCCGATGCGTTGCAAGAATGTCGTGATCGCGCGCGGCGATCCGATCTGGCAAACGAGATCGACCATGCCGACATCTATGCCAAGCTCCAGCGACGCTGTGGCGACGATGGCGCGCATCTCGCCGTTCTTCAGCCGCTGTTCCAGGCGCAGGCGGCGGTCCTTCGAGAGGCTGCCGTGATGCGCGGCGACGTGCTCTTCGCCCAGCCGCTCGCCCAGGTTGTGCGCGATGCGCTCCGCCATGCGACGTGTGTTGACGAACACGAGCGTCGTGCGATGCTCGTTGATCAGCGCGGCGATGCGGTCGTAGATGTCACCCCACTGCTCGCCCGCCGCCACCGCCTGTAAGTCCGCCGGCGGCACTTCGATCGCAAGATCGAGATCGCGTTGGTGGCCGACATCGACAATCGTGCAATCTGGAGTGCCGTCGTCGGCGATCTTCGCTGTGCCGACGAGGTATCCGGCGGCGTCCTGGATCGGATGCACCGTGGCGGAAAGTCCGATCCGGATCGGGCGGCGTTCGCACAGCGCATCGAGCCGCGCGAGCGTGAGCATCAGGTGGCTGCCGCGCTTGTCGCGCATCAATGCGTGCAGCTCGTCGACGATGACCGTGCGCACGTTGCGCAGCAGCACTCGGCTGCGCTCCGACGTGAGCATCAGGTACAGCGACTCCGGCGTCGTGATCAACATGTGCGGCGCATGGCGGAGAATCGCCGCGCGTGCGGCCTGCGTCGTATCGCCGGTGCGCAGCGCCGTGCGAATCTCCGGAGGTGCGATGCCCATCTCGCGCGCGACGTCGCGAATGCCGTCGAGCGGCGCTTCAAGGTTGCGCTGAATGTCGTTGCTAAGCGCCTTCAGCGGCGAGATGTAGACGACGTCGATGCCTTCTGGCAGTCCGCCGTCCAGGCCGCGCTTCATCAGCGAATCGATGCTCGAAAGAAATGCCGCCAGGGTCTTGCCCGAACCGGT